>VBBB01000144.1:22063-24905 GCA_005882955.1 Candidatus Bathyarchaeota archaeon
TTTTGAGAAATCTCTACTGGTAACGAGTCTGGTAACCATGGATGGTAATACCTCGCCCTCCTTCTACGCGTATCCCGGGACAGAAGACCTGTATCAGTGGTATGGAAGCAGAGGGTACGGAATAGACTATCTATTCGCTGGCGGACTTAGAATCGCCAGTCTCAGTGCAGCTTCTGGCTCCTTCGCCACCGTAAGATACTATCAGGATGACCAGCTTGGCAGCACTCGTCTAGTCACCTCATCAACCCGGTCTGTCATATTTGCTGATGGGTACCAACCCTTCGGGCAGGATAATGGAAATCCCACTGGGTCTGAGACCTACAAGTTCACGGGCAAACCTGTTAGCCAAACGACAGGTTTGTATTACGACTACCCACACTGGTCCGACTCATCCATCGGCGGGCTCATCAGCCAGGATCCTCTAGCGGGAGTCTCTGGTCCGGGCAGCCTGAATCCCTAGGTGTGTGTAGGCGACAGTCCGACGGTTCGTGTTGATCTTTCGGGTTTGGCTGATGAGGGTGGGAGCAATTCCTGTGGCGACGATCTGTGGGATTGTGCTCCTAGGCGACGACAATGGTCATCCCATGTGGAGCCCGGAGTTGGTGTAAACCCGGAACCGAGCCTTTACAACCCGGTCAACGAGTTCGTTGGCAACACGTTAGAACCTCCAACAACCGGACCCACCACAATAGAACCAACTAGCCTCGACGGCACACCCACGGCAGACGCAGCGTTACCCACGATAACAGACACAGACCCAACAACAGTCGACGTTACTACACCAAGTTCGACCGAGTCGATCGGCATCGGGCCCCGAAGGTTCGCGAGGCCACTGAAATGCCGTACTGTACACGGCTGTGCAACGAAGCCTTGAACTTTCCTTTGTCTGGGACGAGGTCAAACAAGACCTGGACAAGTCCGGCACAAGCTTGTCATCATCTTGAGGTGAAGGGAGAAAGAAGTTACGATCTGTCGTAAGTTCCCGCCCGCCTGGGTGCTTCATACTCAGGTCCCAACTTCTCGTTTCTGTGAGAAAAATATTGCCTAGAACGAGCGACACCGGGGGCACCGTTTAATATGACGGGTAGCGTTGGTTAGTCTAATGTAACGAGGCGGAAGCTGGATAGCCAAGAAGGGGAGGGAGAAAAACTGGCCGCAATCGGACCTAAAGGATGTGCACTTTACTTCTCGCTTCTCTTCCTCCCACTCATGCTGGGAGGCGGTTCGAACCATCATACTTTCGCGTCCACGTTGACGTCTGGTCCCACTGTATTGCTTGCCTATAGCATGAATTACTCAGGTGAGGCAATACCTGGCGCATCGATCGTTATTATGAATACTTTCTCTAACGAATACCAGTTCACCATCAGAGTAGTCACTATCAACATTACGTCAGCGTTAGGAAGCCCTTCATGGACCGCGCTTCCGATCTGCACCCCGACGATCTGCGCGATGTGCGCCTCTTGCCCCCTCCCCAATGCTATCTTCATTCGTCCGGGCGCGACCGAGAGCAAGAACCTAGCCCTGACGATTCCGTTGAACGTGAGCATCCAACTAAACTATCCATTGTATGGGACGGCAGTCATTCAATCTCTCATTCCAACAATCTGTGGTTCATCCGGTGGATTGACGATCTGTCCTCCCGAGGAATGGAATGACCAGGGTCAGACCAACAGTCAGTTAATGGTCCAGATGTATCGGACCTCTGATAGAGCAAACGGTTACTTGTTCCCCGTAATGTCGTTGATTTTGGTTACCGGGGCTGGCGTTTTCGTCTCAGCCATCACATATGTGGTCTTTCGAAGACGGGTGCCAAACTAAATAGCGCAAGAAACAATGGAGTAACTATCCATTATGAATGTGATAATAATGGAAACCTCGTTGCGAAAAATCTGGCGGCGCCGAACTGGAGCTACACACGGATCGTTCACGGCCAACTTTTGAGAATGGGAAATAGTAGGGGAGATCAGGCCTATTCACTTCTGGAAGCGCTGCATACAAGTTCACAGGCAAACCTGTTAGCCAAACGACAGGTTTGTACGAATATCGACGCTGGTATGTTCCGAGTACAGGGCGATTTGTTAGATCAGACAACATTTCAGGAGCGCTAGAAGTTTAGAGTCTAAACATAGAGGCCTCTAATCGGCTTTTCCCTTTGTGGTTGCTCTAAGATAATATCCGACAGAACGGTCAGCGGTAATGTGACCTGCCCAGCCGAGGATTGGCCATTGGACGGCTCCAGAGAATATGTTCCAGATGGCAAAGATGGGAATCCAGACGAGGAAGGTGTGAAGGAAGTTGTAGAGTCCAGATCCCCAACGCGGCCATTCCTTGGCTCCGCGCATCGCGAGGCCGATGGGGATGAAAGATGCTAGGTCGGGAAAGATGATCCAGAAAACCGTGGAGATAAGGTTCAGATCTTTGACAACGAATTGTCGCCAATAGAAGAGAACGATGAGTAGAATGATCGTAATCAGTAGCATTTCAAGTCGATAGACAATGGAGTTTAGCCGGAGAAAGCCAGGGCCGGTTCGTGGAGGTTTAGCGTCCTCAGAGACCTCCTGACGGGAGGGTTTAGAGAGAGAATGTTCAGATAGCTCCTGAGCCCTACTAGGTATAGGGCGTAGTAAACTCATGGCGCAGAAACCCGAGCAAGCCAGTATTTCAAAAGCTCTAGAGGTAGCCACGCTGGCGGCAGGATGCTTCTGGTGTACGGAGGCTGTCTTCGACCAGTTGAAGGGCGTCGTAAAAGTGGAGTCAGGCTATTCAGGCGGGAATGTTCCCAATCCTTCGTATGAAGAGGTGTGCACAGGGGACACGGGACACGCTGAATCGATCGAGA
>VBBB01000010.1 GCA_005882955.1 Candidatus Bathyarchaeota archaeon
AGTTTGAGACGATAGATGAATACATCAAGACGTTTCCGAAAAATGTCCAAACCGTTCTGGAGAAAATGAGACAGACAGTCAAAAGAGCGGCACCCGAGGCGGAAGAAACGATCAGCTATCAGATACCCACGTTCAAACTGAAGGGGACCTCTCTAGTACATTTTGCCGCGTTTAGAAAACACATCGGGCTTTACCCACCGGCGCCCAGAGAATTCAAGAAGGAAGTATCCTCGTACCTTGGTCCGAAGGGTAATCTCAAATTCCCAACCGACAAACCGATCCCATACGATCTGGTTACCAGGATCGTTTCGTCTAGAAGAAAGGAAATTCTAGAAAAGAAGTAGAGGACCTCAGCTCAGCTTAGTGTCTTTGAGTGGCGGGGGCTTCGGCATTCCGTACTTTCGATCCCAACCACCTAGGTCATAGAGTTTGTTGACTTCTATCTCAATCACCATCATAAGCTCTCTGACCTTCATAGGCGCAGAATTTTTTCCCTCCCAATTCTCGTAGATCTCTAGTACCTCTCTTGCGAAGCCTGGAGCCAGCCGAACGTAATCCAGTTCCAATACTACCCCCATCATTGATTGTCCAGGGCCAGGAAGATAGACTGGTCAGCTTGAAGAAACTATTCGGAACACGGGGTAAAGTGCTCCCGGGTAAAACTGTTCAGAGGTTCGTGGTCTCTAGGTGAGCTGGGTTATCTGAATCAAGTTACCGACGGTATCGTCAAGCTGGGCTATTATTGAGCCGGTTGTCTTTGTTGGCTCCATTTTGAACTTCACGCCGAGCTTCTTCAGTCTCTGATACTCCTTCTGAATATCATCCACGAAGAACATGGATGCTGGAATACCTTGTTTGAAGATTGATTCTTGGTAGGATTTGGCGGCGGGGTTGTCGTTTGGCCCGAGAACCAGTTGAGGCCCGTTCGGCTCGTCGGAGGATACGACTGTTAGCCATCTGTAATTGCCTGCGCCGATATCGGCCTTCTTGACAAAGCCTAGGTTCTTCGTATAGAAGTCAAGCGCTTTGTTTTGGTCGGTGACAAATATGCTGGTTAGTTTGATCTTCATAACTCATCGTCGCTTGGATTACTTCTACTTAATTGTGATTCGAGATACCCCGGTTCCGATAACAGCATAGGTCTGACTGGATTGCGGCTCTGAACTAGGATCAAACGTCCCTAGTCTAGTCGGGTTTGAGTGAGGGTTACACGAGATTCAAATTTGCGGCTCTCGACACTGCGAGGTATGTCTCAGAAAGGCGATGCAGTCGCTGCTTCACCTACCCCTCCTGCGGTGAAAGGCATAGGTAAGGGAATGGGTGCTGTTCTTATCGCTCTGGTATGTGTAGGTGCATTTGCCGGAGCCGGTGCAGGCACCTATCTCACGTTCAGGTATGTGATTCTGCCCAGCTTTCAAGGCAGCAACGGCAACAATAGCAACAATAACAACTGCACCACAAATTGCAATAGTGGTGGGGGTACTGGATGCACGTCGAACTGTCAGAGCGGGACTTGGACGGCGACTTCCGGCGGCGTGACTATGACCATAACCAAATACGGGTATAGTAGTAATTATTTCAACTTCACCTTTACTGTTAGTTCCAGCGAAACTATGAACAGCTTCACAGTTACCAATGGTTCAACTACCATTTGTAGCGGTACAGCCCCGAGCGGTCAAGGCACTTCTGCATCAGCGAATACGCCTACATCGATCAGCCTAGGCCTCAGTGACAATGGATGTTCAAGCGCCACGTTCCAAAGCGGCACTACGTATTCCTGGACCTTCGGTGATACCAACGGCCATAGTTTTAGCGGATTCAGTTTCAAGTACTAAGTCATTCATTAGCCGTCAAACTGTTTTCTTTCAAGGGGAGCAAGGGCTTCATTTCATGTCTATAGACGCTTCATTATTATTTTCGACAGGTGCTGGTTTGGAAGTTCCATCGGGTAGCCCCGTAAGGCTCTGAAGTGCCTAAGGCGAATACTGTCTCCGGCTTCACCTCGTACACGTGCCACGGAGGCGGCCCCGCGCTTGGTGCGCTGTACTTGGCTGTGAAGCCGTCTTTGACAACTGTCGGGCTCCATCCCTCCTTCGTGTACATTTCAGCGATTTGCCTTAGCCGGGCAGGGTCTACTATCTTCGTGGCCGGACCTTCGAATACGAGGTCGAAGTCGTGTGTTGCGATCGTTATGACGCAGTTAGGATTGCGGGCAATGTTCACGGCTTTACGGGTCTTTGGGCTGGCTGTGAAGTAAAAGGCATCGTCCACGTAGAGGGTTCCCACTGGCATGACATGGGGTCTGCCGTCCCGATTGACGGTTGCCAGCCAAGCAGTGTGCCGATCTGGTCCTCCTGTTTTCGGAGCTTGAGGGATTCCTTTCTGCAGGCGCTTCTGCACCTTCTCCCATGGAATTATGGGTGCGCCATAACCGTCGAGGTTCTTCTTGGAAATTGGTTCTTTCAACTCAGGTAATGGCTAATCATATGCTCTATGAATCTATCTGAGAGGACGATGTAAAGAACGAGTAGGGTCCGCTTGGAGCTAGGCGGCTATTTGCTTCAAACGTGGGAGCAGCAGGCTCCCGCGTTCCAACCTTTCGAAGTGACCCGAGTCAGAGCTTGTTTCTGTAAATCGCCCCGACCCATTTGGCTCTAGGGATCCTCCCGCGACCAATACTGGGACGGGATCGTCGCTGTGTCCCTTGTCCCTCCAGGGAGTAGAATGGTCACATGTGACGCAAAGGACCGTTCTCTGAAGCTTAGCAGCCATCCGGAGGTGCGCGAAGAATCCACCGTCGATCTCTTCGATCCTCTGCTTTTTCAAATCATACAATCCATCATGGCCCGGTTCGTCGGGCCCTTTGAGATGGACGTAAACAAAGTCGTATTCACCAGCCAATCTCAAAACAAGTTCCGCTCTCTTCCGATAATCATCGAGCGATGTGCCCGACGAGATCTCTCTCACCTCCATTCCTAGTAGCCTGCCAATTCCTAGCTCTGCTGGAAGGTCAGCTATCATGGCGGCCTTGAAGCCCCATTTTTCAAGAAAGCTTTGGACTCGGGGCTTACTCGTTCCAGCGTCCCGCATCAGAACAAAGTTGGCAGGTTTCTTGCCCTGCTTTCTTCTCTGCAGGTTGACTGGGTGAGAGTCTAGTGCGTGTCTGGTTTTGAATCCGAACTCGTTGACCAGCGCTGCGGACTTGACTGCTGCAGGCGACTCGTCGAGAGGGTCGCATTTTGGAATGTCATATTGTGGTGCGCCGGGTTGGGCGATACTAATCTGTCCAGTCCGGACGTACGCAGGGTCGAAGTTGGAGATCTCCGACGAGAACTTGTCCGAGTTTGCTCTGAAGACCACTACTGCTCGGTGTCCTACGGTCGCCTGGAAGTGGAACCGGGTTCCGTTCTTCAACCGGACCTCGTTGTTGACCGCGAGGGCTAGTTCTCGTGCTTCTTCAGTCGACAGGTTCCGTCCAGCTCTTCGATCGACGAGCTTGTCCCCGTCTACTGTTGCGAAGCCTGCGCGTAGTGCTAGGTCTCCTTCATGAAAGTCGACCCCTGCTCCGATCGACTCGACTACTCCTCTTGAGAGATGGATCTGCAATGGATCATATCCTAGAAGTGAGAAAACCCCAGCGTCGCTCTCAGGAGCAATTCCTTTGCCGACAGTGTACATTGAACCTAGGGTTCCTCTTCTGCCGAGGGCGTCCAGATTCGGGGTCGTTGCGGCTTCGAGCGGGGTCTTCTGCCCACCCTCCGGTCGATCGCTCGCTCCGTCCAAGACAACCATGATTATCGGTGTCAATTCTTTGAGCCCTAGGGAAAAAGAGGGAGGATAGGACCCTGATTAATTCAGGGCCTAGTCTGTGTCTGTATCCGTATCGCGGGCTTCAGGTTCCTCAGTATGGGTCGAGACGGTCCAGTGCATCATGTAGTTAACAGTCGAAGAGCCGCCGCCCTCGACGCCGCCTGTAAGGGTACCGCGGAAGTGTCCTTCGCCATGGATGTCGCTGTTCTGGCTTGTATCGCCTGATACGACAAAGTTGCCTCTTGCGAAGGTGCTGTTCTTGACACCCTCGTATTTGATATGAAGCGTGACTTGGTCGTTGCCGAGCGTGCCAGTGAAATCACCGCGGCCGTGGAATGTCGTGAACATCATCGTCTTGCCATCATCTGTCACCGTATGCATGACATCTCTCTCTATGGTCAATGCAGTGCCTATCATGCTGCCGGTGAAGCTGAGAGTCTCGTGCACTTTGACAATCGTTGTATGGTCGTTCAGAACAGTTGGACCTGAGACTGTCGCGCCCTGCGTGAACGTGACAGTGCCCATCCCTCTATTCAGATGGTCATCATGGTCCGCGTGGGTCGCGGCTGCCGTGGTCACCGCTACAACCGGTAGCAGGATGGCAAGTAGTACTGCTATTGCCCAGATTCTCAATTTTATTCTTCATCCTCCAAAATGCTGGGTACTTCTGTCACCGCGCCC
>VBBB01000011.1 GCA_005882955.1 Candidatus Bathyarchaeota archaeon
AGGGCTTAAGCAGTCTACCTAAACCTCATGACCACATCTTCCGAGTAAATATTGAGAGATGCAGAGGCTCCACTACATCTTCATCTCGAAAGCCTCTAGAACCTCCGTCGCCAGTCTGCTGAGCATCCTCACTCCAATCTATCTTGTGAGGCTGGGGTACTCAGCCCTGTATGTGGGAATAGGGCTTACTGCAATCCTTGCGGGCAACGCCTTCTTCAACATCCTACTGATATGGTACGGAGACTATCTGGGTCGCAAAAGATCCCTCCTGATCTTCAGCTTCCTAGTCGTAGTCTCCGGAGTCCTGCTCTCATCCACTATCTTCTTGCCCTTGATTCTACTCGGCCTCTTTCTAGGCAACATAAGCACGACCGGAACCGAGGCTGGGCCATTCCAGTCCATCGAGACGGGCGTGCTACCCAATCTCGAGCCGGAAGTGAGGAGGAACCGGGCTTTCGGGGTCTACAATTTCATAGGATATGGAGCATCATCTATAGGAGCATTCGCTGCGTCGACTCCTGATTATTTCCAAGACAGTCTCCTAGCGTCTCGACGGTAGGAGTCCTCCTGCTGGTTATCTATCGTAGAATAGGAAATATCGAGTCTCAAGAGACTGGACCGAAAAAGACCGGCCTTGGCAACGTTCGTCCAGAAGCTAGAAGGGACATCACAAAGCTATCGTTCTTCTACTCGATCGACGCGTTTGGCGGGAGCCTCGTATCCCAGTTCGTCCTATCATACTGGTTCAACCAAGTCTACAAAATATCACTATCGAGCCTCGGAGAAATCTTCCTCGCGGTCAACGTGGTCACCGCTTTCTCGACATTGGCAGCTCCGGTTCTAGCTGAGAAACTGGGGAATCTTAGAACCATGGTATCCACTCACTTACTGTCCAACGTTTTTCTCATCATGGTCCCGCTAGCAGGCTCATTCTTAGCCGCTATCGCGTTCCTATTTCTCAGACAGAGCATCTCTCAGATGGATGTGCCGACAAGACAGGCTTTCATGGCGCAATTGTTCACGGACGAAGAGAGAGTCCCAGCCAACGCGGTAACAAATACTACCCGGAGCTTGAGCGGCACTCTGGGCGGACCACTCACTGCAGTAATGTTCATGGCTGGCGCTTCATCTCTACCCATTCTAACAGGAGGCTTCTCAAAGATCCTCTACGACGTGCTGGTCTTCCGTTCGTACAGAAAGAGGGGATTCTGAGGACGAGCGAGGGTCGTACTGTCTCAGAGTTAGAGAGTTTTTCCTGAGATCTGTGACAGAATGTGATCAGCTGCCATTGCGTCGAGAACCGCTAGTCCTCCAGACTTGAACAGAGTAATGTCCTCAGGACCACGCGAAATTGAAAGCTTCTCGGCGAGCAACTCTCCTAGTTCGGCTCGAATATGGGTCGCTTCAATTGCCTTCTCTCTAATTGGAACGATAATGTCTCCGTATGTGGAGATAGCCTGTTCTCGCGAATCTACGATCAGAATGGACCTCTTGACTAGTGTTGTGTCAACCTCTCTCGCGTTGGATTCTGCAGCTCCGATGGCGTTCAGGTGGGAGCCATTCTGGACCAGTTCTCCCTGGAACAGAGGCGTGTGTGATGTGGTCGCCGTTACTATCAGATCAGACTCTTTCACGACCTGCTCAGGAGAACTGGCGGCCAAGGCCTCTACCTTGTGGTTTCGCGAAATCTCTCGCGCAAACGCTTCCCGCCTACCCTTATCCTGTGAATAGACGACCACTCGGGACACGTCCCTCACCAGTCGAATCGCAGGGACGTGAGCTTCTGCCTGACGACCAGTACCCAACAGCCCTAAGCATTCCGCATGTCTCCGCGCTAGAACGTCTGTCGCCACTGCAGAGCTCGCAGCGGTCCGAATCGCGGTCAAGCTCTCGCCGGGGAACTCCGCAAGCAAGACCCCGCTCTGAGAATCGTAGACGAGAATGTCGGACATTACGGTAGGAAGAGAGACTGTCGAGTTTCTAGGATTGAGGCGGACAATCTTGACGGAGACCGTTCTCTGTCCAGACACATATGCTGGCATAAAGAACATTGAGGCGCCGTTCGGAACAGTCAACCAGACGCGATCAGGATTGACCGCCTTCCCATTCGCGAGTCTCAGATATGCTTCTCTAGCCAGTTCGATGGCCTTTGAGAATGGCAGAAGATTTCTCACGTCAGCTTCCGTGACGTGGAGCAAATCGCCTAGCCCGAATCTTCCGTGTCTGGTCTGTTTCCAAGAACCTCGTCGATTCTTTCCATCACTCCAGAGTCCAGTTTGGCGACCACATCGATTGCCTTCATGTTCTCGACGACCTGTTCTGGTCGGCTGGCTCCTGTCATCACGGTGCTGACGTGTGGGTTTTTCAGGCACCAGGCCAAGCCCAGCTGCGCCATACTGCAACCCAGGTCTTTTGCGATCGGCTCAAGCTGACTTACCTTCGCAATATTCTCGGGGGTTATCAGATTCTCCCGCAGCCAGCCATACCCTTCTAGCGTGGCTCGCGAGCCTGGAGGGACACCATTCTTGTGTTTCCCAGTCAAGAGTCCTGAGGCTAGCGGGCTCCAGATTGTGGTTCCAAGTCCAATCTCCCGATACAGCGGTAGATACTCAACCTCAACCCGTTCCCGGTGCAGCATGTTGTACTGTGGCTGTTCCATCGTTGGAGGGGTCATACCAGGTTCTCGGGCTATTCCGTAAGCTCGCATAATATCTGCCGCGCTCCATTCTGAGGTTCCCCAGTAGAGAATCAGACCCTGATGAATGAGATCGTCCATTGCTCGAACCGTTTCCTCGATCGGCGTGTTCGGATCAGGACGATGACAGAAGAATAGATCTAGATAACTTAGTTGAAGCCTTCGTAAAGAATTTCGGCATGCTTCATAGACATGCTTCCTCGACAATCCCTTGTCGTTGGGTCCATCTCCGCCCCAGAAGACTTTGCTGGAGACGACGATACTCTCTCTGCGCCAGCCTAGGCGTTTGATCGCATTCCCCATCACAGTCTCCGCATTGCCATGAGCGTAGGCTTCGGCATTATCGAAGAAATTCACGCCAGCATCGTGAGCAGCCGACATACACTTGACTGCGACTTCCTCGCCGACCTGCCCACCGTAGGTGACCCAGGCGCCCAGCGAGAGTTCGCTGAGCTTAAGCCCGGAAATCCCAAGCTTACGATAGTTCACTCTTTCAACATCTCCCTTTCGCTGAGGGAAGCATGGTTACTAATATCCACTTTCCGAAAGGAATATGAGCGAGAGTCCTCTCTCGAAAGCCACGAGCAGGATAGTATGAAAACATCTCCCCTACTATTTGCATTAGCCCTGATCATTACAATCGCCATACCAGTCGCCGTTCACGGAAAATCCACCTCGCCCAGCTTCGTCAATATCCCACTTATTCGACCCGACGGAGGCAGTGAGCCCGAACTCTCGATCGGACCGGACGGCACCGTGGTCTTCGTCTCACTCTCCTGGACACAATTCGCCACCAACGCTTGGAAAGCCTCGTTCGGACAGACCCCAGCCTTCCAAGGTCAGATCGACACTTCCCTTGCACCTGGAGTCGGAGGAGGAGAGGACGCTGATGTTGACATTGGCTCAACAGGCACATTACATGCGACAACCCTGTTGGCTTTCTTCAATCCCCAAACCAGGATTACCCAGCTTGGAGTATCCGCCATCACCTGTACGAATGCGGACTTCTCTAACAGTTTTGCCCATTGCACCTCACAGATCATTGACACGACTCAAGCTGATCGCCCGTGGATCACATCTGACGGAGTCCATGTCTACATTTCCTATCACGACTCCGGCTCCAGCACAACGATTCATGTCCAACGGTCCGATGACGATGGCGTCACCTTCCACCGAGTAGGCGACCCGATAGTCGGCCAAGCGGGAGCGACTGGCAACTCCACCTTCAACAACGACCAAGGAAAGATCATAGCGGATCCAGTAACCCACAACGTGTACGATGTCTATGCATCGGGCGTTGGAGGACTTCAGAAAGGGACAAACGCCAACTTCAACAACATCTACGTGTCAAAGAGCACCGACATGGGCAAAACATGGACTCCAACACTGGTCTTCTCGGGAACTCCGAATGTTGCATTGAACAATGTCTTCCCCGACCTCGCGGCTGACCCATTGAGCGGGAATCTTTACACTGGATGGTCTGATGCCCACAGCGTCTTCCTATCCAAGTCAACGAACCAAGGCCAGACCTGGACTAGTCCAATCGTTGTCAATGTTGCCCCCGCGATAACAGCTGTCTTTCCATGGATAGCTGCGCGCGGCACAACGGTCGATTACGTCTACTATGGGACCAGTGCATCCAGCAAGGATGATTCCAGCGCAGTCTGGAACGTTTACATGGCTCGGAGCACTGATGGTGGAGCTCACTTCGCACAGACGGTTGTTACCAGCCATCCCAACCATGTGGGAGTCATCTGCACCAACGGCATTGGCTGCCAGCGGGGAACACGCAATCTGCTAGACCTCTTCCAAGACGCGATAAACCCGACCAACGGTTTAGCAGCGATAATCTACACCGACGACACCTTGACAACCCAATCTGACGGCTCACC
>VBBB01000012.1 GCA_005882955.1 Candidatus Bathyarchaeota archaeon
CGTCGCCCAAACTCGGAAGATAGACGTTCAGCATATCCAAAGAATGGATTCAGTTACTGGATCGAACGTAGAATCACGACGTGTCGAGGCTGAAGATTGAGGATTCCATCTTCGCATTCTCCACGCTGTCCGAGGCATGAATTACGTTCGCAGTAATAGAGACAGATAGGTCGCCACGGATCGTCCCCGGCTCGGCGGTCAGTGGATTTGTTGCTCCAATGAACTTCCGAAGAGTCTCGACAACGTTAGGCCCTTGAAGAACCATAAGCACCACGGGACCAGAGGTCACATGGTCCACCAGTTCCTGAAAGAACGGCTTTCCCTTGTGGACGTTGTAGAGAGATTCTGCCTCCTTGTGAGTGATTTGGTGCAGTTTCAGTTGTTTGAACGTGAACCCTTTCTTTTCCAGTCTGTGTAGGACCTCGCCTACAAGGTGGTTCTTGACTGTGTCAGGTTTGAGGAATGCGAAAGTTCTCTGGCTAGTCTCGGTCAGCGTCCTTTCTCTCTCTTTCCGTAATACGCCGTCCACTTCAGTTTTCTAGAGTCGCGGTCGAAAGACAGGTTGCTCACGCGGCATCTTCTGGAACAGAAGTAGAGGATCGTTCCGTCATTTTTGATGTGCATCAGTCCTGTGGAGTTTGAAAAGTTCTTTCCACAGAATGAGCACTTGAATGTCTTTGGCGTGGCAGTCGACTCCCTACCTGATCTTCTTGGCTTCTCGCTCCGTCTCTCGGAGCATCAGAATATCGTTTAGTCGAATCGGTCCTTTAATGTTTCGAGTAATGATACGGCCCTTGTCCCGACCCTCTAGAACCCGCACTCTGACTTGTATGACTTCGCCGGTGACTCCCGTGCGGCCTATTACTTGAGTTACTTCAGCTGGGATTAGCGGTTCTTCGGCACTGTCTCTCGATCTACTCACTTAGCGGCACCGGTCTTCCTCAGAGTCTCAACAATCTTCAGGACTTCCTTTAGAGACTGCGCAGCATCCCCGGGCTCGACGACAGAGATAGCTGCGGATCCGACGTCTAGGCCTGCTGATTTTCCGAGCTCAAGTTTGTTCGGGACGTACAAGTATGGAATCTTTCTCTCCTCACACAAAATCGGTAGATGAGCAACGACTTGGGGAGGCTCAACATCCTCGGCAATAACAACCAGTTTGGCGATGCCTCGTTCGATCGCTTTGGTCGATTCGTTTGTGCCTTTTCTCAACTTGCCAGTGTCTTTGGCGACTTGTAGTATTTGGTAGGTCTTGTCAACGGCCTCTTTTGGAACCTGGAATCTTACATACACGGATTTTTGAGCCATTTAGCCTCATCTCATCAGCTTGAAGAAGCCAAGGCGGCTGCGGGGTTCTAATAAAGTTTCGATGAACCACGCGAGAAGCTTCTGATAATTACTTCTTCCGGTTCTTCTTCCCAATCGGCTTGGCCTTGACGGTCTTCTTCTTCTTCGTAGCGACTTGTTCCTTCCGATTGGGTTGTCCTTTACCTTTAGTGATCAGGTTCCGCAGACTGTTGTTAACCTATCCGCCCCATGCGTTTGAGCAGGCGTCGTAACACTCAACTTCTGGAGTTAGGCCAAGGTGATCAAAGCGGACTTCGGTTTTGTCACCTTTTTTGCCGATTTCAAAGGTGATTTTTGTGCCGTTCCACTCGGTTTTGTCCTCAATAAAATTGAGGTAGCTGTCTAGAACAAGCCAGACGACTTTTTTGCCGGGAATGAACTCTGTTATCTTCTGTTTGGAATAATGGATGTCTTTGTAACGGTACGTCCACTCATCGCCGAGTTTGTTGGTACTGCCTTCAATGTTTCCTGACCACCAATCACGAACATTGTTGATGGCAGCGAAGGCTTCTTCAGGAGTTTCGTCCACGATAAACGTAGTGGAGTAGTTTTGGGGCTTCATGATAGTTCCCTCGGAAGCTACATGACTGCTTCGCTGTTTTTAGGTTTCTCAACCCGCGGGCCTCGGAACTACCCGAACAATTGTTTGTGGCTGACGGCCGCTAACAGCCGGGTCGTCTTTCTGGTGCGAAGTTACCAGAACCCGGGAGAATCAACACTAAATACGCGCGTAGACGGAGGGACCATATTCCATGTCGCAACCCGCAAAAGAGCAAGGGAAACCCAAGGCCGAGCCACAGAAACCGAAGGCGAAGAAGCGTCGGATGAGGGGCGACCTCTACGATCTTTCAGGAGCAGTAGCCAAGTTGAAGAATCGTAAGTGCCCACGTTGTGGGTCTGTCATGGCCTTCCATGGTGGGACTGCGCAGAGATGGGTCTGTGGCTCTTGTAGTTTTACTGATTACGGACAGAAGTAGACCGGGACTCTCCGGTCAGAGTCTCGTTTTATCTGACTCTGACGGCGAACCGGCCGGGCACTTTTATTCCCATCAAGCGTGCCACTTCGGAGTTGGCAGGATCGATCACTACAACCAATCCTGTCCAGTCGTCGCTGAAGATGGTCTGTTTGCAGTTGGGGCAGACAGGGCCTGCGCTTATCATTCGGCAGGTCTTACACGCTTTGTCGGTCAGCTTTTCTTCTCCGCCTTCTCAGCCCTTGCGGGCTTGGTCTCCGTCTTCTCTGCCTTTGAAGGCTTTACTTTCAGATCCTCCTGAATCCACTCGATTCTGCCTAGGAATGGCTGTCTGAGGGTTATGCCGATCTTACCACCGGAGCCTCCTCTTGGGAAGCTGACTGCGATTATCCTTCCTCTCACAAGGTTCCCCTTTCCAAGGTTTCTATGGCTCTCCCGCCCTGCCAGGACTCCATGTTTCTCGTCATAGGTGATGAAGTCATCCATTATCTGTGACACGTGAAGTAGAGCGTCTTCAGGACCTATCCTGACAAACGCGCCAAAGTCAGTTACCTCCACAATCTCTCCCTCCACAACCTCGTGCAATTCGGGGAAGAAGGTTAACAGTTTGAAGACTGCGCGATGATGAGTTGAGCCGTCTCCTGGTAGAATCTTGCCGGTGTTCTCTACGTCTACTCCGGTTACGAGGATGACGTATCCTAGTTGTTCGTCGACGTAGTTTTCGTATTTTAGTTTGATCTGCTCTTTGGCAACATCATCGATAGGGTCGCCAAATTTCTGTGGAGGAATACGGACCACGTCTTCCACAGTTACTATTCTGAACATATGATCTAGAGGATTTGGGCGTTATTTTAGGGCTCTCTTATGAGTTCTAACGCGATGTCGGCCGGTCCGGGACCGATTATACCAATTTGCGAATTTCAGGAAAGCCCTAGCTCGATGAGAGGTCTTGTTCTTGAAGCCCGCCTTGGTCTGGCCGAATGTCTCTCTGAAACCTTCCGGAATGAATATCGGATCATAGCCAAAGCCGGCAGTGCCTCTGATCTCTCTCGACACAGACCCTCTAACTGTCCCAGTGAAGACCCTGGGAGAAACGTTGGCGGAAGCAACGGCTATCGAGGTCTGAAAGTAGGCGTTTCTTTTCCGCTGATCATGCATTAGACTAAGGATGCCCTTCAAACCTATCGTCTTGTAGACGTATGACGAGAAAGGGCCTGGGAATCCTCCCAAAGCGTCGATGAATAATCCTGAATCTTCTACTAGCAATAATCCTGTATGATCAACGGAGGCTGTCTTGACTGCGAACCTTGCGATCTTCTCTAGACTCGAATCTTGTACTTCGACCTTTGGTCGTTTGAGCTGTCGAATCTGGATTCCTTGGGCGTCTAGGATTGATTTTGCTTCTCGAAACTTGTCTGGGTTCTCTGTCATGAACCAGACGGGTTTCTTATCGGATTGCAAAGTAGCGGCCCCTTCTAGCTATCTCGCGAGCTTTCTGCCATGTCGAGGTAGCGATTTTCTTCCCTGCAGTCTTTTCGTATCCACGGATCGTGGCATTCATCATAGATGAAGAATCCTGACTGTGACTAGCCACTATTGATCGCTGGAGGAGATGGAGGTCGACCCCTCGATCTTCAGGCTCGACCGAGCGATGCGACATTCCAAAATCTACGATGAAGGGTGCACCGGGGGGGGACACGATCACGTTTGAAGTTGTGAGATCCCCGTGTACAATGCCCGCAGTGTGAAGTAGTCCAATTTGGGCTCCCACGGATCGGAGAAGTTTTCGCGCTTCCTTCGGGCTCAATTCATCTAAACATTCCCTGGCAACAGTCCCGGCGATGTGAGTCATGACAATAGCAT
>VBBB01000016.1:0-2654 GCA_005882955.1 Candidatus Bathyarchaeota archaeon
AGGGCAGTTTGCTAATGTAGATGAGCGCCTGCACTCTTCAGGGTCGCAGTTGCAGTCATCACACCGGATATTTGCGGGACTCATTTTTCCGATAGTCTAGGTGTTGCTTTCTCCTAATACGTCTGTCAATCGCCTTAGAGTCATCGAGTGCGATTTCTAGTCGAACTCGACTTCGCCTTTAGACACCGGGCTTACATGGACTGTCAATACCACTAGTTACACTATTATTGTCTTGGGTAAGTCCAGCGAATCAACAAATTATAGGTGCGGCGAGATGAATGAAAGTCGTTCGTCTGATCCTCTCCGTTGCTCTCGGAGCATCGGCACTGGTTGGAATTCAGATAATGGCGACGGACTTCTGGCTATGGTCTGCCGCGCCAACACACGCCTACGGACTGATCGCTTTCGTAGCTCTAGATCTTGCTCTGATACTCGGAGTCTGGAGGGCAACGCGACCGGCCATTTTTGGAGCACTGTTGACCGCGACATTCCAACTAGTTGCTATGCTCGGGGACATTATCGGAGGACAACCTGCTGGTCTTCCCGCAGCGGTCTTCAGGAATTACCTCCTGGCTAACACGGCCTACGTCGGCCTGCTCGTCACTCAAGGACTCATCATGATCATCGCAATCGGAGCATGGGCTCTGCCCCGCCTGCACGATCATTGGCCCTGGTCATTGAGAATAGTCAGAAGTTGAGTCTAAGAGATTCACTTGCCGGTCTTTCGTCTGCATTCTTCCAGCGTGTCAACAGCGTATCGCAGGTGCGGAATCGTGATGGACCCGCCTACAATTAGGCCGACGTTGAAGGCTTCGAAAAACTCTTCATCGGTTACTTTAGTTTCAACACACTGGATGATATGGTAGGTTACACAATCGTCGCAGCGTAGAACGAGAGATGCTACCAAGCCTAACAATTCTTTAGTTTTTCTTGGCAACGCGCCGTCATAATATGCCTGAGTATCCAGATTGAAGAACCGCTTTATTCCCAAGTTTCCTCGAGACAGAATCTTCTCATTCATCTTCTCGCGGTAGCGTCTAAATTCCTCGAGAGAATGTTCGTGGGCCACACCTCTTCACCGGGAAGTAGGCCCGGAAATGCCGGTATTAGAATGTCAGATGGGTTGGTTAGCAGGAGGGTCTAAAATTCCACCGGTCCCCGATTAACCGGGGGCTGTTCCATTACGTTATGGTTCCGTTGAGGTACCACGTAACCAAGTAGTATGCGAGAACAATGATTCCGACAAATATGATGAAGTATCCGACAGCCTCCAGTGCTCTCCGGTACTTGAGGAGCCCCACTTCGGTCAGTGCTGATTGGAACCGGAATATTCCATGGTAAAGTGAGCCGGCTATTGTTACGAAGATGAAAAGGGCGCCGAGGAGGTGTCCAGTAACTAGGAAGCTTGGGTCTCGTGATCCGCTGAATGGCCAGAGACTGAATGGGTAGGCGATTGCTGTCATGTAGATCAGGACTGGGAGGAGGAAGGCTGCGATCATTCCTCCAAGCGAGAAGATGCCCCAGAGAATTGCGTGGAGCCTCGCGATCTTGTGGGTTTCCACTTTCATCTCAAGGCCAGCAACCAGATCGCTAGGTACGAGATTATCACGAGGAGTATGAGGTTGAGGACGAGTGCCTGCCAGGGTTTGGTTCTGCTTCTTCCGATCCTGACCGGGGCGATCGCACCCAAGAGGTAGAACCAAGTTGCCGCGTGGTACATTGTAAAGACGAGAGCGATTAGGCTGAATCCCACGATTGCTGGATTCTTCAGAAAGTTAAGGAAGTCGGCGCGAGAATCCATCGCCCAGAGTGAGAGTCCGTAGATGAAGATGAGGCTGTACAGTGCGACGAATAAACTGGTCCACTCGCGGACCATGTACATCGTATAATGTCGATTGGCTGTCCACCATCCGGGAGATAGTCGCCTCCTCAGCTCTGGATATCGCTCGTTGTCTTCCATCCTTAGCGTCCACCTCGGGGCATCAGGAGCGACTTTATCGCGTTCGTTGCTCCGAGAATCTTGGTCTTCTGTATCGCGAGCATCGGGTCAACGCCCTTAGGGCAGACGACGCTGCATTCACCAACAAGGGTACACTCCCATGCGCCCTCCATCTCGTGGACAATCGGGAATCGTACTTCTTTCCCCTGGTCTCTGGAGTCTTCGATGTACCGATATGCGAGGGCTGTTGCGGCTGGTCCGAGGAATTTCTCGTTGAGCCCGTAGATGGGGCACGCCGCATAGCAGAGCATGCAGTTGATGCAGGATGAGAACTGGCTGTACCGTTCTAGTTCCTGGGCCGACTGCTTGTACTCGCCCTGTTCAGGAGGAGTCTCTTTCTCGCGAATTATCCACGGCTTGATCTTGACAAGTTTCTCCATGAAATCCTCCATGTCCACAACTAGATCTTTGATCACCGGGAAGTTGGCGATGGGTTCGACGGTTATTGTTCGACCCTTGAAATCGTGGAGAAAGCTGGCGCATGTCAGCTTTGGCTCGCCGTCGATGTTTGCGCCGCAGCTGCCGCATACTCCCATTCTGCACGACCATCTGTAGGTCAGGCTTCCATCGATCTCGGCTTTGATATAGTTCAGAGCGTCGAGGACAACCATGTCCTGCCGGTACGGGACCTTGTACTCCTGGAAGTATGGCTTCA
>VBBB01000016.1:2673-8998 GCA_005882955.1 Candidatus Bathyarchaeota archaeon
GGTTTCCATCGTGTTATCGTGACAAGACTATACTCGATCCTTGGAGGCCCAGTGGTCTTGTATGCCATAGAGTGCTTGAGAAAGTTAGCATCGTCCCGTTTCGCATAGTCGGTCCTGTAGTGGGCCCCCCTCGATTCGCGTCTTTTCAATGCAGAGTAGGGTATAGTCTCTGCAACGTCTAGCATAAAGTCGAGTTCCAGCGCAGCGACGAGTTCCGTGTTGTAGACGTGATCCTTGTCTTCGACTATAGCGTTACTGAGTCGCGTCTTGAGGTCGCCGATTATTCTGCAGCCCTCTTTGAGGCTGTTCTCGTCTCGATAGATTCCTACGTGCTTCTCCATCCCGTTTTGCATCTCTGTCCTGATGCTGGATATTCTCTCGCCTTGTTCATGTTTGAGTAGCTGGTCGAAGATCCTCTTCTCCTCCATCATCACTTCTCCTTGTACAGGGTTTCCGAAACTGGGACTGTCCAGTTTCATTGCGTATCCGGCTGCGGATCTGCCTGCGGCCGCGCCGAAGACTAGACATTCAGTAAGGGAGTTGCTTCCCAGCCTATTAGCACCGTTCATGCTGACACATGCTACTTCGCCGGCTGCATATAGTCCCGGCATTCCGGTGAACCCGTGCACATCCGTGTGCACGCCGCCCATCATGTAGTGCTGTCCCGGTCGTACGGGGATTGGCTCATGCTCAGGGTCTATTCCGAGATATTTCTCGGCGAGTTCCTTTACGAAGGGCAGTTTGTCCTCTATGGTTATTTTGCCTAGGTGTGTGAGGTCGAGGTTTACGTAGCTGCCGTAAGGTCCCTCGAATCCTCTGCCCGCGTTAATCTCGCTCATCTCGGCCCTTGATAGAATATCACGGGGACCGAGTTCCATCTTGTTCGGCACGTAGCGTTTGAGGAAGCGTTCTCCATCCTTGTTCAACAGATGACCTCCTTCTCCGCGGGCGGCTTCGGTGATGAGAATGCCTGTATTCGGGAGCAGGGTAGGGTGGTACTGGACCATTTCCATGTCCTTCAGTGGGACCCCCGCCCGGTAGGCTAATGCCATACCATCACCGGTCTTTATCCATCCGTTGGTCGTGAACTGGAAGATACGCCCACAACCTCCAGTCGCGATGATTACGGCCTTCCCGAGGATTGTTACTAGTTTGCCCGTCCGCACTTCTATGGCGGTTACGCCCTCGACCCGGCCGTCGTCGACCAACAGGGAGGTTACGAACCATTCATCGTAGCGCCGGATGTTCTCATACTTCAGCGAAGTCTGGAATAGGGTGTGAAGTAGGTGGAAGCCGATCTTGTCTGTTGCGAAGAGCGTCCTCTTAACGCTCATTCCACCGAAGGCTCGAGAGCTGATTCGTCCATCCGGGTCTCGACTGAACGGGCATCCCCAGTGCTCAAGCTGATAAGACTCACGCGGAGCCTCCTTTACGAAAACTTTATCGTGTCGTAAGCGTGCGAGTCAAAACTGTCGTATTCGCGCGTGACTGCCGCCATTCCTCCCTCAGCGGAGACGGTGTGGCTTCGCATCGGGTAGACTTTCGAGACAACCGCGACATCCAGCTTGGGCTCAAGTTCAACAGCCGCTATAGCCGCACGTAGGCCTGCTGCTCCGCCACCTACAATGACGATGTCGTGATTGTGATGCTCCAAGCCCGCAAATCTCTGCTGGATCGTCTTGGGTTAACGAGTTGGACCGTACTTTAAATGATCTAATTAGACGGACGATTGTTCGACTGATTCAGACACTTAACATGGGGGATATTCGGTCGCTATTTAGCGGGGACTTTGACAGCCTTGAGGCCTTCATTATCCAGTCTCAGCTGGAGGGCAAACGCTCCATGCAGCGCGCCCAAGAATCTTGGCTCCATTGTGTTGATGTTTGCTAGGAAGAGTGCCGTGGCGTTTGGGACGGTTAGCAAATCGATTAGTTGTTTGATTCCGGAATAGACTTGTTCCCAACGCTCGCCCCGGATCAGCTCGGTGATGCTGTCGAAGACGAAACTGGCGCCGGAGTTCTTGCTGTTGTCTAAGAAGTCCGATAGTACTGCTGCGACGAGCCCAAGTTCCTTGTCTGGGATCTGCATTTCACCATCGGGTAGCTCGTCGGGGACAGAGATCAATGATGACGCGGCTATGATCTTGATCATCCTCTTGCCCTTGTTCGCTCTGTAGAGCTTGCTGGATTTGGTTGTGAACAGTACGCAGAGTTCGGCGTTACTGATCCCTTCGGCGAGGAATTTGTCGACTACTCCCTCATAGTCGGAGCTTGTTTCGTACTCCAGCAGGATGATTGATCCTCGTATTTTCTGGTGATCGAGCTCGACCATGGATGAGAACGGGTCTGTAGATTCGGACAAATTGAGAAGTTCAATACCGGTGTTGCGGCGCAGGAACTCGGTGAGTTGTGGTCTAGGGGCTTTACTGCTTTCCAGCAAAAAGAGCTCAGCTGGCTCCTGATGCTTCTCGCCTGCCCCTTTGTCGAGAGATGGGACTACTCCTTCAAGATTTTCTTGGCCAAGCTCGTTAACGAAAACCGTTGATGTCGGGCCGAAGCTCAATCTGTCCGACAGTCCTTCACGTGGGAACGCGTGTTCTACCCAGTTTTCCGAAACGACGACCCTACCATTCTGCTGCCATTCGCTAAAATGAGATTCGTGTAGGGACAAGTTTCCTACAAGCCATCCATTACTGGACGCGCTGATTACGACTCTCGCGCCAGAATCAACCAGTCCCTTGAGCGTCGATGAGAGAAACGAGATTGCTCTCTTTCCCGAGTCGTGGAGAATCAAGTATCGATGTCCCGACTTGACGATCGTCTCGGGGAGAAGTTGCCCAGAGGAGAATCTTACCGAGCTCAGAGTGAACGCATCGGTCGTAGACATCAAGAAGAACAATACTGAACCCACGATAAACGCTATCTCCCAACCGTATGGGAGAGACACCGGAAGGACCGGAGGCTGCGCCCCCAGTGCAAACAAGACTGTTCCAACCGTTACAAAAAGGGCCCAGGTCACGGAGAGCATAGCCAGGGAATTCTTGACGTGCGCCGGTTTCGCTCGTCTGCGAGCCGACAGGAACAAGCTTGTTGGGTAGACCGTTGCAGTTGACAGCAAGACGATTGTAAAAGGCAGGAACAAGATGGGTAAAGATAGGTTGAGCGCGACCCAGGCGAAAACCACTACTTCATAGACAAGAAGCGATATCCGCGATCTCAGTCTTGACCAAGCTTCTCGAAGCGTATTGGACTCAGGACAAAAGTATAGACTCGCAGCAGTCAGCCCGATAACGGCGAAAACTAAGCCCGAACTAACTTGACTGCCGTAGGTTGCCCAGGGGTAGCCTAGGTTGCGGAATATGTCGAATATGACGGAACATAGAAAGTAAATGTTGAGTCGAACCAGGTTGCCAGCCCTAACACCGGTTATGGACGCTTTGTGATGTAGAAGACGCCGGAGTGCGATAACTGGAAGAATCAGTGCAGCGGCGTCAAGGTAGACTTCAACGTACGTCGGGCACTACACTCCATTCGGCGAGATTGAGATGTTAGGGACCCGTGCTATCGGTTTCAATCTGGCGTAACTGGCAGCGCTTGTTGAACGGTACTGTTCGACGAAGAAGACGATCTACTTGCTATCTTTGAGCTGAGATTGAACTTGTTTCACAAGGCTCTCGTACTCTTCTCTCGCCAGCCTTTTCCTGCGTATGGATCCTGTCCATATTGGGCGTCCCCACATTGGCTCAGTCTTGTATCGTGGAACTAGGTGCCAGTGAAGATGAGGCATTCCATTACCGAGAAGTTCATAGTTCATTTTGTCGGGATTGAAAGTCTTGGCAAGAGCAGTTGCTACTCGGGACATGTCTTCAAGGAAGTTTTTCCTATTCCTGTCTGTTAGCTGGTAGAGCTCTTCGTCGTGCCATTTGAGGGTAACGAAAGAATAACCTCTGAAGAACTGGTCAGGGTTGAGCTTTCCGATAGAAGTGCGTGATTCAAAAAAGACCAAGTGAGCCGGTTCGCGCAGACTCTTGCAAATCCAACAGTCAGGCTTCAGTTCTACCAAAGAAGACAATACCATTTCAAATGAGTCGAATTCGAATGTCTCTTGGAGTTCGATGCGGAGATCTCTTGCAAAGCATTGCAATGACGAGCTTCATTGCTGTCGTGTTATGCCCATGTGGAAATCGTTGCCCTCTATCTTCCAGTCTTCCTCTTGTGCCGCAGCAGGCCTCGGTTGGTCTGGGCGTAGTAGAACGAAGGTCTTAGCTCGGACTTCTTCCATCAAATACTCCTTCTCGTCCTCCAACCAGCCGAGTTTTTCTGGGTCGGAGACTGTGACGAACGCGTCGACGAACGCGTCGACGGGAAGGTCTAGTCGTTTTCTCATTTCCTGTAATCGACGGATTACTTCTCGGACAAAGCCTTCTCTGACTAGTTCGCTTGGAATCGTCAGGTCCACGTAGACGCGTCCTTCCTCGAACGTTCCGATAGCATGGTTCTCAGGTATCTCTTCCTTCAAGGAGACCATCGCGTTCGTAATCCTGTACTCCTTCTCGTCCACCTTGACCGGAAAGTATCCTTCTTGTTTGAGGACGCGCAGCAGCTGACGGCCGTCGACTAAGCGGAGTCTCTCTGCGACCTTGTTCGCTTCTCCCCGAAACGCTGGGCCGAGCGCTTTGAAATTCGGTTCAACAATCAGCTTCTTCAAACGTTCTTCCTTGGCTAGGCTGACCAGCCTCACGTCTTTCGCGTTGACCTCTTGAAGGAGAAGTTCACGAAGGGTCCTCACGGTGCGTTTCACTATCGGCTTGTCAGCAACTATCAAGATGGTAGAGACGGGTTGACGGAGCTTGATCTTCTTTGATTGGCGTGCCGAGGCTGTAGCGTCAGAAATGTGCTGGACAATGCGCATTTCCTCTTCCAGTGTCTTGTTAATCCATTTTTTGTCTGCGCTCGGCCACGCGGTCATGTGGATGCTTTCTGGACTCAAAGGTTCAGTGCTTCGGAAGGCTTCCCGGTAGATCGTCTCTGTGAGAAACGGCATTGCTGGTGCTGCGAACGCCAGCCAGCTCCTGAGTGCATGATAGAGTACCGCGTACGCCGCGAGTTTGTCCCGGCTTGTCTTTTCCAGCCAGAATCGTCGACGGACTAGTCGAATGTACCAGTGGCTCAGGTCTTCGATGACAAACTGCCTTAGTGCGCGAACTGCCAGATGGATTTCGAGACCATCCATGTATTTCGTAACATCCCTCATCAGAGTTTCCGTCCTAGAAAGCAGCCACTTGTCCTCTGGATGGAACGATTTCGCCAGTTTTTGTGGTGACCATTTGTTGGGTGTGAATTTGTCGAGGTTCATGTAGAGGGTTGCGAAGGCGAAGACGTTCCAGACAATCTGTAGATCTCGCGCAGCTGTCTCTACTGCATTCCAGGAAAATCGAAAGTCGTCCCAGACCGTGGTCTGGAGAGTGTAGAATCGTAGAGCGTCTCTGCCATGCTTTGCAATGACATCTTCTGGGCTGACAAAGTTTCCCTTGGACTTGCTCATCTTCTCCCCGTCCGGGTCCAAGGTGTGTCCGTGCATCAGCACCGTCTTGTACGGTGTCTTGTTGAAGACTAGAATGCTCGAACCTAACTGGTTGTAGAACCAGCCTCTGGTCTGGTCGTGAGCTTCAACGATCGCGTCAGCCGGCCACCATGCTCGCAGCTTCTTCAGATTAGGTGGATAGTCTAGTCCCGCCCAAGAGGCTACGCCTGAGTCAAGCCATCCGTCGAGGACATCCGGCTCTCTTCTCGCTCGTTTCTATTTGGTCTACGCCGTTTCTGTGAAGTTCGAACTTTCGTGGGGGTTGAACGGCTATCTTCTCTAGCTCAGCTCGGGACCCTACTACATTATGCTCTCCACATTCTTGGCATGTCCAGACAGGGAGTGGGGTTCCCCAGTACCGTTGACGACTGATGACCCAGTCCCGAGCACCAACCAGCCATGTGTGGAATCTTTTAGACCCTGCCCATTCCGGGGTCCATAGGACTTTCTTGTTCTCCTGAATCATTTTCTGCTTGAACTTCGTGACTTTGATGAACCACTGGTCCGTAGCTCGTAGTATCAGTGGAGTCTTGCAGCGCCAGCAGTGGGGATACGAGTGTTCGATAGTCTCCTCTCTGAACAGTAATCCTTTGGTTTCGAGGTCTTGGACTATCACCGGGTTTGCTTCTCTGACTTGGAGTCCGGCATACTTTCCGGCTTCTGGGGTGAAGTGTCCCGACCCGTCTACAGGAGAGAGAATTGGCAGGCCGTTTCGCTGGCCCACCTCGAAATCTTCTTCGCC
>VBBB01000017.1:0-410 GCA_005882955.1 Candidatus Bathyarchaeota archaeon
CTCTTAGGAGATCTACTTGCCGGCCGAGTTTCAGTTCTCTCTCAACAATCTCGGAAGCCACCTTGTCTAACCAAGTGCCTCTTCCAATGATCTGAGGAGGTGCAAGTGCCAAGTTTTCCAGCCATTATGAGAGACTTGCACTTGATAAACAATAAATTACTCAAGAAAGAATCAATTGTAAAGTGGCGCATGGTTGTCGGTGACGCTTGAAGGATTCCGTCCCCCAAGCTATCTGACTAGCGAAACTGCCAAAATACTAGAAACAATCGGAAACGGCAAAGCGATCGCCGCAGTCTCCGGGGGTGTTGACAGCACCGTGGCGGCGCTCGTCGCAAAACGAGCCCTTGGAGACAGACTGTTCCCTGTTTTCATAGACACTGGATTCTTGCGGGTGGGAGAGCCAGAGAACG
>VBBB01000017.1:582-3331 GCA_005882955.1 Candidatus Bathyarchaeota archaeon
CGTTGTTCAGGGGACTATTGCGCCGGACTGGATTGAAACGCAGGGCGGAATAAAGACCCAGCATAACATCCTGGAGCAGGTTGGGATCGATTCTCTGTCAAAGTATGGTTTTAGGGTCGTCGAACCTATCTCAGAATTGTACAAGGATCAAGTTCGCGTTCTCGGACGACACTTAGATTTGCCAAAAGATATGTCTGAACGACAACCGTTCCCAGGTCCAGGGCTTTTGGTACGATGCATTGGAACTGTTTCTAAGAAAAAGCTGGACCTTCTCAAGTCATCGACAAAGATCGTTGAGGAGAAGCTCGGCCCATTCAACTACGACCAGTATTTCGCCGGCGTGATTGAAAACAGGTTCGCGAGGGAGCCTGTCTACAAGAATTTGGACGAGACAGCGGCTGGGGCTCTTGGTCTTCCCAGCTCAGAGACTCGCGTCGACGTGTTCGAGGATCGAGTCACGGGGGTCAAGGGCGATACGAGGAGCTACGGCAGATTAGCGGGAATAAGGATCCAAGGGGATAGCAGAGAAACCTACGGATGGCTTCCGGAGAAACTTCGCCTAGCCCAATCCAGCATCGTCGAGAAATTTGTTGAGGTGACACGCGTAGCAGTCCTGGTCAAGGAAAAGAGAGGAGGCCCCTCATTATCGGTCGTAGTTAGAGCGGTCTCGACCCGGGACTTCATGACAGCAGCGGTTGCTCAGGTTCCCTGGAAGATCCTGAAAGACATTGCAGAATCTATTCTCAAGACTGGCGATTCGTCACGAGTCTACTACGACATTACGCCGAAGCCGCCTGCGACCATAGAGTTCGAGTAGCCCTGACAACCATTCCCGTTGTCTACGTCAAAGGCCAGTACAATCACCTGATAGCTAGGAGACTCCAAGAGCTGGGAGTAGACTCCCACCTGATGCCTCCTTCTACTCCTCTTGAAAAGTTCGAGGCTATGAAGGCCGACGCGCTGGTTATGGGCGGAGGACCCCAGAGCGTCAGATCCCTCGATGCACTAACCGATGAACTCAGAGACGCCTCGAATTTGATGACCAAGATCAAACTTCCAATGCTGTGCATCTGCGTGACCCACCAGCTCATGGCGACAACGTTCGGGGGCACAACAAACCTAGCGCGAAAGCCTGAATTCGGCCCAGTCGAGGTTTCAGTCTCAGACGAAGACACGATCTTGGCCGGTTTGAAGCCTTCATTTACAGCCTGGGAGTCTCACAATGACGAGATAGTTGCGGCACCGCCCAGGTTCAGGGTTCTCGCGAGTTCAGATAACTGCACTGTCCAAGCGATGAGGCATGAGAAGATGAACCTGTTCGGGGTGCAGTTCCACCCCGAGGTGTATCATACCCTCAAGGGTGCAGATGTCTTCAAGAATTTTCTGAAGGTAGTGGATGATTACAAACGTTCGTAGAGAGCTTTTTCAAACGGGTCTGATCTCTCAGGAGATTTTTCGAATAGTATTAGCTTAGCCCCTAGTCTTGTTTCGGCCTGTATATCGATTCGTTGCACCTTTGTAGCCGGCGAGCCAGAATCCCAGGAACAGTTCAGCTACAGCGGCAACCCCGAAGCCCACCACACTCAATATGTTTCCCGCCGCCACGGCCAAGTACTCTTGAAAAGCGAGATAAGACCAGAATGTCAGCGTGCCTGTTTTGATTGCTGTGGATGCCAGGCTTGACGTCATGTTTGAACCTACCCCGGCAGTCGTCATGGTTGACGCTAGAGCCGCCCTTCCCTCGTCCAGGGCAGAACCTGCGTCAGAGCGATAGGTTTCGAGCTGAGCGATCTCCTCCGGACTACGTTGTGTAGGATCGTTAGGTAGCTGTGACAAATAGTGCTCGAAGAGCAGCCCAGCATTGATGATCTTTGCTGCAAGCTCGTCCAGGTTCGCGTTTTCTAGTTGAAGCCATACGTCGAGGAACGTATCTTCAATATCAGTAAACTGTATGACTCGCTGGTTCAAAAGGTTGATTTCTCTCTCCGACACATCCTTTCCGGTCCAGGCGGATTTGTTTTGAGTATCTACAGCCATTGTGACATCCGGTCAACACAGCACTCTGAAAGATAGATACATCATTTGTAACCTGACTGAGGCCGTGTCGGGTCTTTCGCATGTCTGAGTCATACTATTTCCGTAAGTTTTAGCGAGGGGTAGCCCTTGTCAAAAGCAAATTCTATGCCATGCACATTGGTGAAGGGTTTGACGCCATATACGACCATTGTGTCGTTGATACTCTCAACCTTGAGATAGTAGTCTGCTGTTCTCAGGAATGCCTCTGTGATTTTGTTCGGGTCCGACGCTACGGCAAGCGTGACCGCACCGGCATCGCGCATCCTCGCGCCTATGGAGCATTAGGTCATCCCCATAGACCTGGACAAGTCTGTCGAAATCTATTGCAAGGATTATCGACGATGAGGCTGTCTCGAGCTCTTTCCAAACATTGCTGAAGAGCGTAAAGTCGTCCATTACTTTCCCATCTAACTGAACTCTCCAGTTTTTAGGAGGAAGATTTTGGTTGTACTCGGCGATCCGGACTCTCTGGTTCAGAGAATCGTCCCCTATCAGGGGCCTCAGGGATTCCGCGACGCTGTCCGAGCTAAGTGTGCTGAATGGGACGATGAAGGAGGACCCTCCTTGATTAATGAAATTGGCATTGATGATTCTGAGGAGAAGCCTCACCCCCATAGTGGGGACAGTATTGTTCACGTGTACCAAGATCGATGAGCCCCTCCTGATTCCCCCC
>VBBB01000017.1:3449-3886 GCA_005882955.1 Candidatus Bathyarchaeota archaeon
AATTTTGTGTTTGCTAGCAGATTGAACTTGCCTTTGTCCAGGGAGAAAAGGGCACGATCTGATTTGACTCTGAGGCCCCGAAGCTTGTTTACAACGATCGTTCTCATCCGTCGACCGTCCAGTTCTGAAGATGAGAGCGTTACAATGCCATCGACCAGATTCGGCAGTTCACCAACGCGTCCGCCTTCACTCACTAGTACTACCCCTACTCTGTTGTCGTCGGGGTCCGATAGTATCGCAGACTCAATCATTCGTCGCCCATCCTCGCTTGTATTCCTGAGGACTCCTTCCCAACTGTCTATGACGATGAGACCTCTGAGCCTGGAACGCTTCAGGGTGAGAACCTTGTTGAAAACATCGTCCGCTTCAGACACTTGTATTTCGGCAGACCCTTCCATTGAGCTGTCGGGTGAGGTCATTTTTGAGATGGGGTCGTG
>VBBB01000017.1:3997-8335 GCA_005882955.1 Candidatus Bathyarchaeota archaeon
CTGTACCCTTTGCAGGAGCTCAAGCGCCAGCCTCGTCTTCCCGGCGCCCGGCGGTCCTTGGATTAGGAGAACGTTTCCTGCCGATTCCAAGAATTTCGAAATGAGATCAAGTATGCCATTGGCTCCGGCTCGCTTGGTTTGGACGGTCTCGCTTTCGTCGATTTGTGAAGTATCGCTGGTTTGGTCCGGAGACTCATCCTTGATCATCAAGAATCAGTTATCTGAGTAGGGCACTCGTCATACCCACAAGAGTTCCGTAACTTGGAGTGACATTACCTAGTTAGACCGGAACCTTACCCCGTTTCAACAGCTATGATTGTCCAGTTCCGAGGAATCGAGAGGAGTTCGATTCCAGGTCGACGAGGGATTCTCGGTCGACAAGGGCTACTCGTATCTTCTTCGCGAGTTCCTCGCTTGTTAGGTCGAACAGAATAGGCCATCCATCCTGGGCATTAGTTATTGGGTGGACGATAATCCCCTCATCTTGAACCATCGTCATCTCGTCCTTTGCACTACGATAATTGGAGTCGGGGACTAGAAGGTCTGTAATCTTGACCTTTTCAGCCTTCAATATTCCCACTAGCTTGCCTGCTTCTCGACCTCTTCCACCGAGGCCTCCTACGGGTCCAACGTCCATTTTCACACCTATTGTTCCAGTCATGACCTTTGACTGAATTATTGGAGTGTTAGAGAGCTCGGAGATTAACGCGTTAAGCATAGCATAGCCCGCGCTCGGGCCCGACACTCCCGCTCCCGGTGCTCCTTCTAGAATGCTTCTGATCTGGAAGTGCACGTGGTATTTGGAAAGGTCGACTCGGGTTCGGGACCATAGCCATGACTTGACCGCTTCAACAGCATTCTCGGCGCTCTCGATCACAGAGTGATCTGGGACGAAGGTCTGTCCCATTATCATGGAGCTGGCCTGGCCGGTTACGGATACGTGTCTCTCGCCTGAGTTAGCCGGCCGAACGTTGCACTGAATGGTCAGTATGCCTCCCGAGCCCCTGTCGCTCGTGTAAAGACCGTACGTGACACCGGATAGAGGTTGGGAGAGGATGAGTGCCTCAGCAATCTCCCGATGCTCCTTGTCCTCTAGGGATTCGAGGCTGGATATTGCCTTCTGGAAGTGGAAGAGTCGTAGTTTGTAGTCGTTCTGGTTCACTTGTTCTCTGTTGAGTGTCGTTCCCTCCTGTTGATAGATGGCGAGAACTTCCTTCAGCCTGTCAAGATCTTCCTGATACTTCGTGGTGATGTTGTTGACCGCTGACTCTGAAGCGCCTGCGTCAGTGATGCCTCTCGCAGCAGCAATCTCGGATGCCCAGAGTCGGTGGGCTTCGGAGACTGTTTCTGCGACGCCCCGTGGGCTGAGTACGCGTTGTCTCCGGAACATCTTCGTTATCTTAACAGCGTCGACCTCGGGGTGAAGGTAAGGCTGCATCTTCCTAAGATGAATCGCAACAACTTCATTCCACTCTACATCGTTTAATGGTGGATGGATGTAGAAGATGTTCGGCTCGAACCTGTCCCTGGTAGCTTGGTCAATGAGTTGCTCCTTGTTTGAAGTCGCAATGACGACTACCCGGTCTTCTGGTCGGAGCTCGCTGAGTTCCGCTTTTACCTGCGCAAGTATCTTGTTGCTAGAGGGATCGCCACCCCAGAAGATAGCGTCAGCCTCATCGAGGAGCAGGATGCACGGGCTCTTCTGGCGGACCATTCCGAAGAGGTCTTTGATCCGTTTCTCTGGATCTCCCATATAGTTTGCACCGCTCATCAATTCTCCTCCTCGCACTTTGATGAAACCCACATTGTTCTCTGCAGCTGCGACCATTGCCAATAGCGTCTTTCCTGTGCCGGGAGGTCCGAGGAGGAAGAATCGTGGATTCGATTGATGGCCGAGTTCTCTCATTGAAGGATTGAAGGCGAGGGCAATGTGGTTGAGGACCTTATTCTTCACGTCGTGTAGGCCGCCAAGATCCTCCCGACTGACTTTTGGCTTCATCACGTAAACCGCATCAACAACTTCCTGCGACTTCTCCTGTTCAGAGTAGAGTTTCACGTTACGCGCCGCCCCGGCAAAATCCTCTATTCCCGCCGAAATTTTGGGAAGTTCGACAGTTCGGAGATCAGTCCTCGATTCCCTGATCCTCTCCCTCAACGGAGCCTCTTTCGACTTTCTGACTTCTCGAAAGATCTCTTGGATGTCGCTGGGGGTGAGAGAGGCTCGCCGTCTGATAGTGACTTCTCGCTCCATCAGATCGAGAAGGTCCTCAGCCTTGAGATTGACCCATCCTTCTCTTTTCAACGAGTCGTTCACAACCGCAAGAAGCATCTCGCGGGTCACGCCATCGTTCAAGCTGACTTTCGATAGTCTTCGGCGGATGTCTTCCCGGATTTTCTCGTACGCGTTGGTCGCCACGATTACCATTGTCCGAGATTTTCCGCTAACGATCTTGTCCAGCCAACGATTCAATTCGTCTTGTATTCTGGTATCCTCTATCTCAGCTCCTGTCTCTCCTCGAACCTTTCTGCCGAAGCTCTGGAACTCGTCGATATAGACTACCGAAGGAACGGAGCTTGCATAGTCGAGGAAGCGGCCCAATTGTCGAGTGCTCTTCCCGTAGAATTCAGAGTAGACATCTGATCCTTTCAGGATGACGGGCGTGACTAGGACCCCGCTCCTGTAGCCTTCCAGCAGCATCTCTCGAAGCGAGACCATTGTCAGGAAGGTCTTGCCTGTTCCGCTGTCTCCTGCTAGACAGACGGCTTTGGGGAGTTCCTCTTTGCCGAAATACTTGGTCAACGAGGGGTGTCGGAGGACGTGTAGTCTGAAGGAGTCCAGTAGGAGGTTGAACTCTCTGTCTCGACCGATGAGGTTTGAGGGGGAGAACTTGTTAGGTGGATATTCCCGGTCGAGGCGTTCCTGGATCTTTCGGAATCGCCTGGGTGATACTCTCGCCTTGCTCCATCTGCCGTAGGACTTGTCGATTGATCGGAGTGGTATGAGGAAGACTCGTCTGAGCCATGGGCGGCGGTCCCACCAGGGCCGTACTGAGCCGAAGAGGAATTCGGAGAGTTGATCGTCGTTTGAGGCTACCCGTCGCTGGTTCTTCAAGACCCTAGTCCTCCATCATCGGTTTTAGGTCGAGGAACTTGTCTAGTCCCTCGCGGGCAAGGTAGATGATCAGTCCGAGTACGGCGACGAAGAAGAGCGAGAACAGGTCGACTAAGGGGAAGAGGTTGAGGGTGACGAAGAAGAGATACTGTGCTACTGTGATGATTACGGTCTCGCCCAGCATCAGGGCGAGGCTTATGATGAAACCAGCGAGCAGTGTTCGAAACCCCACATCGATCCACATGTAGATTCTGTTTCCACGGTCTAAAGGCGGCAAGTGGCCTTCGATTCTTCTCTTCTCATCCTCGAACTTTATCCAGCGGTAGCCTACGAAGGCGAACTGTGCGCCTAGTATCGTGTAGAGCACCTTGATCCAGAGCGGGAAGGCGTTGCCGAACTGGCTGAACCAGCCGAAGAACGAGGACCAGCTTAGAGGCACGCCTTCGCCGTTGTTTGGCGCGAGCTGGAAGGCTGCGAATATGGTAAGATTCAGGTCTCCCGCAGACACATAGTATGAAGTGTACTGGCTGTTCGAGCCGGCAGCGGGATCATTGATGATGATCGCGGTCGTATAGGTGCTCGGGTATGAGAGCCAGATGTTGAGGGTGTAGAGTTGTGTCGAGTTTGTTGTAAGGGTGAGGTTCTTTGCTGGATAGGTCCTGTTCGAGACTGTTGCGGCTGTGAGATTGCCTCTCACGATTACTGATTTGATCGCTTGCTGAGTAGAGTTGATGATGAGCTTGTTTCCTGTGTAGAGATTCACGCTTTCTTGAGGGCTGGGAGCAGCTGAGTGTCCGGAACTCGTGATCGAGGCTAGGGTTACCAGCGCAAGGGCTACCAGTATCCATCTTCCTTTGTTCAACCATCCGATCACGCGTTTCTCTTGACCGTGAAATCTCTGCGTACCGTGCACTGAACGCACGTTGTTCATGGATTGGAGTTCGGGTGTAGACTAAGCTCCCGTAACTCTAGCGGAAATGATACGGTTACGCGAGCCAGCGAGTTTTTAACCAGTCAACATTGATCCTGCGGCCACGTGTTGGCCGTGGCCTCAGGCACTACCACCTACAAACGCATGTTTCTCCGCTGGGAGGTTCTGCGAGGCTGGGTGCCTGCAATTGTCTTCGCAGCGATTTCCGTCGCCATCGAGCTGCTCTACTTCGACTACATGGTGGGCCGCGGCATGATGGATGAAGCATTCAGCATCCCCATCGGAGCGATACAGA
>VBBB01000018.1:0-4799 GCA_005882955.1 Candidatus Bathyarchaeota archaeon
TCCCGTCTCGAACATGAAGCTAGCAAGTGGAGGCACGGCCCCCGTCCCTGAGATGTGGGACGCAGGCGTTCCCGTAGGGCTTGGCACAGATGGACCAGCCAGCAACAACAGCCTAGACATGTTTGACACGATGAAGATGACCGCTCTCGTCCACAAGAATTCCAGATGGGACCCCACAATCATGAATGCTCAGCGAGTCCTAGACATGGCGACCCTCGACGGTGCCCGTTGTATCGGACGAGAGAAGGATCTCGGAAGCGTTGAGGTTGGCAAGCAGGCGGATCTAGTTCTCGTTGATTTGCGGGACCCAAACCTAATCCCAATCCATCGAAAAGAGACGGTCGTCTCTGACCTAGTCTATTCGGCAAATGGGCAAAATGTGGACACTACAATCGTTGATGGGGAGCCCCTGATGGTCAACCGAAGATACCTGAAACTTGACCAAGACAAGATCAGGAAGTCAGGTCATCAATTGCGCAGCTTATCCCTCAATGACGCTTTTTCGATGACCATTCTACCACTGTCTCCGTGCCACTCGTTCGTGCTCTTTTCAATCTCTATCGTTTTCGAGAAATGAGGGGCATCCAGCACAAAACTCTCGTATTCTCCACCCTCACCGGTTAAGTGAATGCCGTGAGCCTTGGACAACTTCTCTAGCCTAGACCATTCTTGCTCTGTGAGCTCTCGACTCAACCATGATTCATCCAGACCCTGAGCAGCGACAGCGGTAAGAATGATCCGGAAACCGAATTTCCGCAGATCTTCCACCAGCAACTTCGGACTCTTGTGCCACAACGGAGCGTAGGTTTTCAGCCCGATCTCATCACACATATTATCGAACCTAGTTTTCTGATAATCGCTCGCGACCGCACCAGTAACTAGACCGGAAATCTCGTGCCTAGATTTCATCCTGCCCAAAGCGTGTTGAAGGTCTCCAATCTCATCCGTGCCTGTCATTTCAACCACTTCGTGCGCCAACCCCATCGCCTGAGCTTGGAGATGTGTCCACTCTACATTCGGGTAGTGAAACATGCGGGAGTCAGGGGAACTCGGCTTCACCGTGACGAGACTTACATCCCATCCCTGGTGTTGACCGACCCATGTCGCATATGCGCTGTCCTTTCCACCACTGAACAAGACTGCGACTCGAAGCGTCATCTGAACTACTCCATGTTGAAGCGATCCTTGTTTTCGAACTGTTTGTCGTACAATTGCTGGAGCCGTTGCAGCGTGCCAGCGTCATCTGGACCCTTATCGTCTCTAAAGCGGGAGATTCGAGCGAATCTCAGAGCGAATCCTGACTTGTACCGGGGACTCTTCTGAATCTCGTTGTATGCAACTTCTGCCACGATAGATGGCTTGACGTAGACTGTGTAGCGACCGTCTCTCGTCTTAATCGCCTGCAATCGTTTCGTGATCGTTTCAAACTCTAAATCCGTCAGGCCCTTGAACGTCTTCCCTATTACCAAGAACTCGCCCGTTTCTTCGTCCCTCACCGCTAGATGGTAGTTGCTCAACCAGCCCACCCTCCTCCCGCTGCCCCAGTCGGCAGCGACGATCACCACGTCGAGTTTGTCGGCAGGTTTGATCTTGAACCATTTCTTTCCTCGCGCACCGATAGAATAGTTGCTCGTCAGGGACTTCGCCATGAGACCCTCGTGTCCCTCTCTCAACGCAGATTCCATGAAACTCTCAACCTTCTCAACGTCCGAAGTTATGATTCTTGGAGCAAGGCGTTGCTCTGGCACAATCTTGGAGAGTATCTTCCAACGGTCGGTGTAAGGCTGATCGATCAGGGTCTTCCCTTCAACTTGCAACGCGTCGAAGAGGTAGAGTTTGAGCGGAATCTTCTCCGCCACACTCTCGATCTCGTGCACTCGTCGAAATCTTCTCATCAAATCCTGAAACGGAATGGGTTTACCTGACGCCCCAATCGCGACGACCTCTCCCTCGATTAGATACTCGGACGCTTTCACCTGCGTCTTGGCAAAATCGACAATCTCAGGAATACTATCCGTTACGTCCGTCAATCTTCTGCTGAAGATCTGCACCTTCTCGTCTTTTCTGTGGATCTGGATCCTCGCCCCGTCGAACTTGTACTCGAAAGCGGTTCCATCCTTATGCTCTCCCAGAACTTGTTGAGGATCGTCTGCCATCTCTGCCAGCATGGGTTTGATCGGGACGAACAAGCGAAGATTGATCAGTTCCAGGGCCGATGCGCCCCGCGACATAGCCAGGCTAGCGACGTCGCCGATATCGCCGTGCAGCATGTGTGCTCTACGAACTAGGTCTCTCGGTACTCCTGATGCCTCACCAATTGCATCCAAGAGAACGCCTTCGACGACTCCGATTCGCATCTCTCCCAGCATCATTCGAGTAAGATACTCCGCCTCGACTTGAGAAGCTTGAGTAAGAATAGTTTGGAGAAGGCTCAGCCTCCTGTCCCGCGATTTTGAGCCAGACGTCTGGGCGATCTTTTCCAGCGTGTCGTAAACATCCCTTATCGTCAATGGATGCTCGGTTAGTCTACTCTGGCCAAGGTTCTTGCCCGCGTCTGAAATCGTCGCGTAGCTGATTTCCAAGACTCGGGGATCTGATTCGGGAAACGCTTTTCCCGCGAGAAATAATGTAGCCAGCGGAACCTCTTCAGGGCCGATTGACTTGAGGAAGGTGCTGATCAGGGCAATCTTCTCGTTCCTTTTGGTAGTAGTTTCGACCCTCCGACAGAGCTGAGCTAGCCCAAGGAATGGTGTAGGCCTCGTCAAGCAAGCCACTTTCCGAGTTGGGAGTCGGATTCAGAATGAGACTCCGTAAGCTTATCCGCGACCTTCTGTACTCGATCTCTCTTGAAGGCTCTCTCTTCGTTGAGAAACTCGATGAGCCCATCAGGATTAGGACGCCCCCTCTGCAGTGAATAGTTCTCCAGCACGCGAGGATGCAGGAAGATGTTCCGGACTCCGTTGAGATCCTCTGGCAGCTCGCTCCGGATCTCTTCAGGAAATTTTTCGGCCACGCCATACTTCCGAATAAGGGCTAAGCCCTTCTTGGGTCCTATGCCCATAACACCCTCGTTGAAATCTGTCCCTACCAGCAATGCAAGATCGACCAGCTGCTCTCGACTAATTCCTAGAGCCTCAAGGTTTTCCTCAAGCTTCACAAGTTCCGGGATGAGAGGCCTTGATGTTTTCTTTGACGGAAGATATTCTCTTCCTGTCAGGGTCAGGTACCTTGCGAGTATGGGTGCTCCGAACAGTAGGCAGTCATAGTCTTTGCTACCAACTGCCCAGACATCGCCCTTTGCAGCCATGAAGCTGGCCTGTGCCTCGCCATCTTCCAAGGCCTCAAGCCACGGTATCCCCATTAGCGACAACAGCCTCTTCGCGTCAGCCAAGATCTCACCGGTGACTCTTCCGGTCATCACAACCTTGGACCACGCCCGTGAATAGTCCTTAGCCTCGACGGCCTGAACATATTCGGCCTGCGCCTTCTGCTGAACCTTTCTTCTCGCCTCGATAGTGGCTCTCTTTAGCGGATTCGGTCGCCCGTCGAAGACAAACACAGGACGAAGCTTGTAATCAGTAACCAGCCGGCTGGTGCGTGTCAGTAGCCCAATGAGATGGGAAGTCACCCTTCCCCTAGGATCGGTAAACAGACTCCCATCTGGCCTCCGGATCAAGGCCAGGAACTGGTGGAGCTCGATGCTAGCGTCGACGGCGAACGACTTGCCGTAGAGCGCTTTGAAGGACGTCTGTTCCCTCTTCAGAATAGGGGTCAGTGAGACTCCCAACACGCGTATCCTGAGCGAACTCCATCCTACAGGATGGATTCCGACTATCTTAAACTAAGCAAAATCGTGGCCGCATAACGATTCGATACGTGAATAAGCGTTCGGGGCTGGAAAGAGAGTGACGCGGAGAGCGTTCTATCTATAGTTGGCCGAGTGCGGCCTTGTTGGCTACGGAATGACTCAGTTGTTTCCTGCGGCGCTGGGCTCAGATGGGGGACTTGGACTGAAAGGCTCTTGTGGAAAAACGAACGATCCTGGCTCGTGGGCCGGTTTCGGAGATTCAGGACTAGTCTGGGATCCGTGAGCAGCTCCCTTACGGGAAGCGCCGTTCTTGTGAGACGTGCCGCTCGTCTTCGTTCCATGGGACGATGATTTCTTTGAACTCCCGTTAGTCCGATTAGCTTTGCCTGTAGACGTCCGCAACCTCTGCACTTCTCGGCGGAGGCTCTCTATCTCTCTCGCCGCATAGCTCAGATCGGCGGTCAGTTCTGAGGCCAGCTTGTTGAACGCGCGTGCCAAGTCTTGCAGTACTTGCCTTGTCCGGTTAGGTTCCATTGGCATAGGCATTGCATCGAGAGCTTGCTAGTGTAAATGTGCTGTAACTATCGAGTCAGGCCTTCGGAACAAGCGCAGAAGAACACAAGCAACACAGAATTAATCCAGTATCCTGGTTGTCAGTTGGCTCGGCCCTCATTTCGCAGACGACCCTACTCAGAGGACTCAAGGAGTTGCGTTGATGTACGCGTCCCATATGGACGGGCTGGACGTGACTCGAAGGAACGGCAGCAATTGCAGTTCGCGGCAAACTGTTTCTGAGATAACGTTGTGAATACTCGCTGTCACATTCGGTGGTACGATCTCTTACGCCGGGACCATTTTCGTCGTATCCATTCTCATGCAATTCTTTGCCGGGAATCGCGTGGATGGGAAGCGCGACTCTAGAATCGGGATTTTTTCCCATATACTTAAGCGTGAAGCGTAACTCGCGCCCGACGGCTTGCAGTTCACGACC
>VBBB01000018.1:4914-5413 GCA_005882955.1 Candidatus Bathyarchaeota archaeon
AGCTCTGGGCGTAACTCCCGCATATGCGAAGGGAAGTGGCGGCAGCAGCGGTCCAACCTACTCGTGCGCGGTATCCGTAACCTATACTACGAACACGTTCTACGTGAAGACGACTGTCACCGCGACTGGCGGCTACTTACCGGGTCCGAATGAGAACGACAATGTCAAAGCCTACATCAACGGCGTTCTGTACAATACCCAATCTTCAGCGTACTCAATAGGTACTAACGTTGCATCGACTACAGTGACAATACCCGTGTCTTCTAACGGTTCGGGGTCTTACACCTTCCAGTCTACTATCCTCAGCAACAAAGGGGTCCAGCTGACCAGCTGTACTGGGACTTATACTCTGTAACGGTACCTTCAACCACCTAACTTCTTTTTTTCTTTTTGAGAAGGCAGAAGACTCGGCCGGATTAGGATCGGAATAGCCCGATGGGTATTCGCTGTTTCCGGATGACGATGCCTTTACCCTGGACGATCTCAAAACCAGTCTCGA
>VBBB01000018.1:5601-5981 GCA_005882955.1 Candidatus Bathyarchaeota archaeon
TGAAGATTCCCGCAGCGTTCTTGATCTTCGCTCCTAGAACTTGCAGGAAGTTGATGCAGTCCTTAGCCGTGGCGGCGTTGAAGATGGGAGTGACGGAATCGAAAAGAATTGTCATGGGCCCTTTGGCACTCTCAATCATTCGTGTCACTTGTATACTGACCTCGGTGAAATCTGTCGGATCTCTGATAGGCGAACCCTCGACACCCGCCAACGCTGAATAGCAGTCTAGGATGTTCAACTGACCGGTCTTAAGATATTCTGCTATATCCCACCCCATGTCTCGCATCTTCCTACTGACTTCGGCAGGGAAAGCGTCGTATGAGAGCAGGCCACAGAATTTTCCTCTGGATAGGTCGCGGTAGAGAAGTTGGAGAGCCATC
>VBBB01000019.1 GCA_005882955.1 Candidatus Bathyarchaeota archaeon
CGATTATCTGTCCGTGGTCGATGATTGATACGATGTCGGCTAAGTATTCTGCTTCGTCCATGTAGTGGGTTGTTAGAAAGACTGTTTTTCCCTGGCCCTTTAACCGCTCAATGACGCCCCAGACGTCTCGGCGAGCTCTAGGGTCGAGCCCGGTGGTGGGCTCGTCGAGGAAGACGACAGCAGGATCGTTTACCAGAGAGACCGCGAGGCCGACCCGCTGTTTGAGACCGCCTGACAGTGTCTTGAATTGTGCGTCCCGTTTATCTTTCAGGTCGACCAGTTCAATGAGTTTGTCTGCGTCGAGCTGTTGTTTGAACATCGCTCCGAAATAGTCGATGTTCTCGCGAACTGTGAGCCGGTCTATCGCGTTGAAGTCTTGGGGAAGAACCCCGATTCTTTTCCGGATTTCGGCCTGGTCGGAACGTTTGCTTACGTCGTAGCCTAGGACGAGTGCTCGTCCGCCGGTCGGGTTTCGAAGACACTCCAGGATCTCCACGGTCGTGGTCTTTCCAGCTCCGTTAGGACCAAGGAAGGCGAATACTTCGCCCTTCGTCAGGTTGAAGGATATGCCGTTGACGGCCACGTTGTCGCCGTATTTCTTTGAGAGACTCTCCACCTGTACGACTCTGTCGGATTGTCCTGGAAGAGGCGCTGCGAGGGTGTCGCTCATTGAAGCCGTACTCCTAGCGTACGATTCTCAAGAGGTTCGTAATGACTAATGTCGCTGCATTTTGTTCGGGTTTCGATCGAGTGTAAGTTTCCGTCAGATTTCACCACGATCATCGTCTTGATGATATTGTTGCTTTTAATGGTCGGGCACGTTCCATAGTCACATAATGTGATTACAAATCGCTGAGCCACGAGATCTACTCCGGCCAGATGCAGATCATTCATCTCGAATTCCCTATTCTATTGGCTATTCGAGCGGCCAGGAAAGATGGGTTAGTTTTGCGCTGATGTCCCATAGTCGCTGAGAAACCTGCTCATCATAGGATTCGTCTGAAGACTTCTTCACCTTCAGTTTCTCCAGATATTCACCGTTGAGGTCCTTGGCGTCAGCCGACGAAGCGAGATAGACAATTGTCTCAGCACCCTCCTTTGGGCTTGCCATGAACAATTTCGGCAGTGCCATAATGAAGCCCGCTGGACCTAAGGGCCTAGTCCAGATGTTGGTCGCAACAGTGCCCGGGTGGACAGCATTGACTGTCACGCCGGTTCCCTGTAGCTTCTTTGCGAGTTCATGCGTGAAGAGGACGAGAGCCAGCTTGGATTGTCCGTACGCCTTCCATCCACCATAGTCTTTCTCTAAGTTGAGATCGTCAAAGTTGACGTGCCCGTTATAGTGCCCTACTGATGACACATTGATAATTCGACTGGGTGCGCTGGCCTCTAGCGTTGGCAGTTGGAGATTTGTCAAGAGGAAAGGTGCGAGGTAGTTTGTGGCGAAGGTATTCTCGTAGCCATCCGTTGTAACCTTACGTCTCTGGTTGAACAGTCCGGCGTTGTTGACTAGGACGTGAAGTTTGGAATATTTCTTCTGGAACTCAGTTGCGAGCTTCCGCACCGACTCTAGAGACGATAGGTCAGCCATTAGGAGATCAACTGAGTTATTCTGGGATTTCTTGATGATTTCGGCCCTTGCAGCTTCACCCTTCTCCTTGTTTCGAGTAACCATGACCACGTTCGCGCCCATTTTCGCGAGAGCCAGGCTAGCTGCTTTTCCGATACCCGAATTAGCTCCAGTAATCATGACAACTTTGTCCTTCATTGCCATCTTTTCCGACGGAATGTTTTGGTTCTGCATGTCTTATCGCGTAGCTAAACTGACTGATGAGTCATTATTTAAACGCGTCGGTCATTTTTAAATAGCGCCCCATCGCGTACTGATCATAGAGCCGAATGCCGAAGGTCGTGCCTGAGTACAAGGAAGAAGCGAGAAGCCGAATCTTGGACGCGGCCAACAAAGTCTTCGCGGAAAAAGGATACCACGAAGCGACAATGGACGACATCGCGAAGCGGCTTGGGGTAAGCAAAGGAGCGATCTACCTATACTTCCCCAGTAAAGAGGATCTTTTCGAGGCTATGGTTAAGACGGCACCTCAGGCTTTCAAAGAGATACTGTACTCCTCGTTTGGCGACGAAGCAGATCCGGTCCAGAGCGCTACTCAATTCTTCGACAAGATGCTGAAACTGTCTGCATCCAACCCAGGACTTAGTTTCGAAATTCTCTCCGAAGCGTCACGAAACCCTACTCTGAAAAGAATATTGAAACAGAATCATGAGGAATACGAGGAAGTGCTGACCAGTTTTCTCGCAGAGGGTCAGAAACGGAGATTTGTCGGAGATAATTTAGACATCCGTCCTCTTGCAAATTCGCTGATCGCTCTCTGGAACGGACTTGAGACCCTTCTCGTCTCGGGATTGACCGTCGAAGAGGCGAGGCGTGCTTGGTTGGAGGCTCTGAAGGCGATCTTCATGAATCCGCATGGATCCCATCGTAGTCCCTCCCCTCAATCATCGAGATCCGTAGCCAGAACTGGATAGGAAAACGCTCAAGTTCTAGCAGAGTACGCGAAGACAGTAGAATTGTCAGCGAATATCGGGAAGATACTTGGGATTCCGATAAGGATCCACTGGACCTTGTGGTTGGTCTTTCTATTAGTAGCCTGGTCGCTGGCCGACGGCTATCTTCCCATCGTCTATCCTGGGCTCGGTGCCCTGACTTACTGGGCGATTGGAGCGGTCTCTGCTCTTCTGCTCTTCATATCAGTCCTTCTTCACGAGCTGTCCCATTCATACATCGCAAAGAAAAATGGGCTGCCGATTGCGAGAATCACTCTCTTCTTTTTCGGTGGGGTCTCGGAGATGAGCGAGGAACCGAAGGATGCGGGTCTCGAGGTTCGCATGGCACTCGCGGGACCATTGACAAGCTTCGCCATTGCTGGAGTTCTAGGTGCGCTCTGGTATGTGAGTAGGTTGGTTTCTGCGCCTGTTCCGATCATCGCAATCCTCGGCTACAACGCCGTGATCAATGTAGCCTTGGGGGCGTTCAATCTTGTCCCAGCGTTTCCTCTTGATGGCGGCCGAGTATTACGCGGTAGTCTCTGGGGTCGGTCTAAGAACCTGTTGAAGGCGACGCGGAACGCCACACGCGTTAGCGAGGCGTTGTCACTGATCATGATTGCCGCCGGCCTATTATTGGTGGTGGCGACTGCGGATATCTTCAACGGCTTGTGGATTATCTTCCTGGGCTGGTTTATCCGGTCCGGGGCTGAGACCAGCCTCAAGCAGACCGAGATGACCGAAGCGCTTCACGGGATCAGCGTGGGCGATATTATGACGAGAGATTTGCTGACAGTCTCGCCTGACATTAGCGTCCAGAAGCTCGTGACCGATTATTTCCTCATCCATCCTCACGGTGGCTATCCTGTGGTCCGGAACGATAAGCTGGAGGGTGTCGTTACGATGTCGTCTGTCCGATCAATTCCTGCAGAGAAACGGGAGATGGAGACTGTTGCGCAAGCGATGGTTCCTTACGAGCGAATAGTGACAATTAGCCCGAACGCTTCAGCCGCTGAAGCATTGCAGAAGATTGCGGAGAAGAACATTGGACGATTACTCGTGACCGATGGTGATAGGATTCTGGGAATGATTACTCGAGGAGACCTGATGAAGACGATCAGAACTCGCCAGGACCTTAGTCTCTAGGGCAGTCAGAAAGACCCGCGGAATAAATCTTCAAACATACCGAGGGAGAGGTGGGTGTTAAAACTGTTGTATTATAGATAGGTCTCTGATCTGCCCTCTTTGTGAATGAGATGTTCGCTTTCCGAATAGCCAGAAGAGCGTTCGTGAAACTATTTGGCATTGTTGGCTTCCTGTTGGCTCTCGTTGGAGGAGCCTTGGTAGGCTACTCGGCGCTAACGAGCGGTGGACTGTCGCCAATCTCCATATTCCTTCGGTTGTTCGAAGCATTGTTGGGACTCGCTGCGATAATAGCGGGAGTGATCATGTACACAGGCCCAATGCGGTTCGGAGGATTCCTCGCCGTGATCGGAGGAATCATACTGCTCCTCATAACCAGCTTCGCCACACCAGCTATACTCGTCTTCGTGGCCGGAATAATCGGATTGGTAGGAGCGGCAATCAAACCGCCTTGGTGGAAGTTCTGGAA
>VBBB01000020.1:0-2960 GCA_005882955.1 Candidatus Bathyarchaeota archaeon
TGCCTCATACCCGGCCATCAGACTCAGAGAAGACTATCTCGGCATGTTACTGCTGGCAGCCGCTCAGCTATTCCAGATCTTCTTGGGAGGATATCAGCCGCTTATCGGAGCCAGCCAAGGCATCGAAGTTCCAGACGTGTTTATTTGGGCTGAAACAGGAATAGAGGTTAGAGACGTCGCAGTGCTATTGCTGGTGGGAGTCTTTGCAATCCTAGTCTATTTCTACGTCGAAAGAGTTGCCCGGTCTCCACTTGGACGAACGCTTAGGGCCATTCGAGACAACGAGGTAGCCGCCAGAGCGCTTGGAAAGAATGATGCAGCAGTCAGAAGAAACGTCATAATAGTCGCTTCAGCCATCAGCGCGATGGCTGGCGCCCTTCTCACTTTCTACGTCGGTGCCGTGAACGCCGAAACTTGGACGCGAATAACTTGGACCTTCTGGATTTGGGTAATGGTCATCATTGGAGGAGCCGCAAACAACGCCGGCGTCGCCCTAGGGGCATTCTCGTTCACATTCTTGTTTAAGACCGTCGACCTGGTTAAATTCTATTTCCAGGGATACATTCCATTCGATGTCAACTGGCTCGAATACCTAATGTTTGCGGCCCTACTCATCCTGATTCTGGCCTACAGGCCCGGTGGAATCCTCCCTGAGAAATCCTCCGCAACTCTTCCATGGAGAACAATTGCGCAAATCGTGCAGTCGGAGTCGAGCAGTCCCAACGTCTCTGCTTTGCTCAGCACGCCAGCGGAGAAGATTGATCAGACCGAAAAGCCAGGATAAACCGTTGTGAGAAAAAAGACTCGTAACTACCCGAGCCGAATCTGAAATAGGCGTCTCAGGATTCTAGTCTGAAGGGTTTTCCCTCGGTAAGCACTTTCACTGGAACTTCTGCCTTCCATTTACGAAGCCATTCGAGATCCTCCTTGGCCTCTCTCAGGTCGTCCGGCAGCATTTGGGGTATCTCGTCCGAAATTGGATACCATCTGTTACATTCCGAGCATACCAAAAGTCCCTCGGTAATTTCCTCTTTCTCCTCGAAAACGTGAAGCTCAAGTGGATAGTGCTTGTCAATTGGGCAGGCAAGTATGTCAAGGAGCCGTCTTTTCAATCGTCGTCTAAGACTTGGACAGTAAGATTGCAAGATAAGGTTTGACCGGGTCTAGTTGGCATTCAGCGTAACGAGGGTCTTGGATTTACCCGATCTTAGCGCGGCATCGCATACACGAATTGCCTTGAGCGCGTCTTCGCCCGAGGGGGCTTCCTCGGTGTCTCGGAGAATTGTTGTTATGAAGTTCTCGAGTTCGAGTTTGAGAGGCTCAGCCCAAGGGGTAAATGGTTTGACGAGTCGCTGTGAATTTTCCAGAGTGATTTCTTGTGTGATATAGTCGAGGTTTATGGTGGCATCGCTGCCAGTAATGATTAGGGTACGAACTTTCCTGGGCGTCAGCCAGTTTGCATCGATGAACCCAGTAGTGCCTTCCTTGAAGCGTAGCATTATCTCAGCATAGTCCTCGTAAGAGTGCGTTCTCAAAGAGCCAGTCTGCGCAAAGACTGCAGAAACTTCCTCCTCGAGCAGGTAACGCATTGCATCAATATCATGTATTGCAGTATCTTTGACGACTCCTACGTCTCCAATGCGTATCGGCCATCTAGCTACTCGGCGGCCAGTCGCGATGATTACATCGCCCACCACCTTCTGTGTGAGCATCTTCTTCACGGCTCTTACTCCCGGGTTGAATCTCTCGATGAAACCAACGAGGAGCTTGACGCCTGCTTTCTTCGCCGAATTCACGAGTCTGTCGGCGGCCCGCTCCTCGCCTGTCATTGGTTTCTCGACGAATAGGTTCTTGCCGGCTTCAATCGCTTGTAAGCCGACTTTGAGATGAGTTTGAGTGGGGGTACAAACGGTAACTGCTTCCAACTCTGGCACTCGAAGAAATTTACTTGGATCGGAATACCAAGGGACACTATACTTGGTGCCCATCTCTTCGGCTCGCTTCTTGTTCGAGTCGCAGATCGCTACGAGGTCGGCCATTCTACTCTGACGGAAGACACGGACCTGGTTTTCGCCCCAGAAGCCTGTGCCTATGACGCCGACTGCTACACGTTTCAAGTATTGAAGGTGCCTCTTCCTATTGTCGTGTAGAAGAGGCCGGCCTTCTCAACATTTGAAGCTTCCAGAACTCTAGTCAGATCACAGATAGCCCCAGGTCGATTCATTTCGGCTGCAAGTTGATCCGGATCAAGCTCGGTGGCGGATGATTTCGGAAGTGCGATCACGGTGCAGTTCGCCTTCGCGACTGCTCGCAGGAGGCTACTCTCAACCCGAGCATGGTCCCCCACCATCTGTGCCCATGGCTGTGACCCAGTTTCACCGGGGTAAAGTGATGTTCGTGCGCCTCTTTTTCGAAGTGATTCTATTATTGGGAGCGACTCGGGCTTAGACCAGGGATTCTTGAGTAGCCCATCTGTTCCGAGAATTGCAACCCTCGATCTCCTAAAAGGGTATCCGCAGTGGCTAAGTGCTCTCCTTATCATGTCCACAATCTGAGATTGGTATTCCTCGTTTATGGAATGAGCGGCTCGAACGAGTCTTGGCCCGTTCCTTCGTTGCGAGCTCGATAGAGCTATGCTTGTTCCGATCGATTCTCGCTCTAGAATTGGGTTCGACCGCTCTGTGAGGCTAATTCGAGAATCTCTGCAGAGCTCCAGCACTTCATCATAGTTGACTCCATGCGCTTCTGACATCCTCGCTAGCTCCAGTTCAAGCGCTCTGGCCACCTCTCGGCTAACGGCGGAGTAGAGGCCGGATGCTTCCGCGACTTCCACCGTTGGAGTCAGGCTCAGGGTCGGAAAGACCCGAAGGAGTTCCTCTTGGAAAGCGGTCGAGAGCGCGCCATCGAATCCGGCCAGTACTTTCCGCTTTTCCTTGAACTCTCGGATCTTCTCGCCCGCC
>VBBB01000020.1:2981-4525 GCA_005882955.1 Candidatus Bathyarchaeota archaeon
GTCAACTCCAATCTTTAGTCCTCCGTGTTTTTCTATCGTTGACTTTACGATAGAGGATGTGTAGCGGGGTTTGCAAAGACCCGCGAAGGCAATACTGGTTCCGATTGCGAGTCCAGGGGCAAGGTTCCGTAGGATAATCTCAAAAGCGTTGGTTTGCTCGGCACTGGAGACGTGAGTCGTCAGAATCAGAGTCCTAACTTGAGACAGGGGCAGTCGATGATAGTCTGGCGTTATCCTGATCTTCCCTGACTTCTTGAAGATCCCAAGAAGCCACAAGGCTTCGTCTAAGCCCGGCCGGTTCGCGTGTGTTCTGCCGTCGTCCCCGAAAGGTCCTACAAGATAGTTGGAAATGCCAGCTTCTGCATAGAGGACGGAGAGGAGAAGGGCCTCCGGATTATCGCCGACAATTGCAACGGAATGATTTTCTTCCATAGTCCCTTCAGCTGGTTCAACAACTGTGGTGAGGAACTTCAGGGCCGTTCGTCATCTGCTTAACCGATTGTATCTGATCTGTTGAAAGATTTCCTTGTTGGCCGCGACATGGTTGCCTGCGTTGAGCGCAAGATCTGTCAGTGCTTACCATGAATATTGGAATCTCAGCCTGATTGATTCTTTCTGATCGGGGAACGTTTTCTATCTCTTATCTACTCAGGATGGTCTTAGGGAAATTCATCTGGGATTCGCGCATGAAGGTTTGGATCGACATTCTAACCCCGAAGCATACGCTCTTCTTCGAGCCTCTCTATCGAGATTTCGCCCGAGCCGGGCATGAACTGCTACTTACAACGAGGACCTACCGTGAGGCCGAAGAAGCGCTAGAGCTGAGACGGCTACGATTCCGGGTAGTCGGTGAACATGGAGGTGGCTCCCGCTACGGCAAACTCTTAGCTAGCGGGCGCAGAGTGGTGAAGCTGGCCCAGCTGATTGAGCACTGGAGTCCTGATACAGCGGTCTCGTTCTCCTCTCCTGAAGCGGCGCGCGTCGCTTTCGGACTTGGGGTTCCACACATTGCTGTGAACGATTCTCCGCATTCTTGGCTTGTCGCTCGACTCAGCATTCCTCTCTCCCGGTACGTGTGCTCGCCTTGGATAATTCGTAGAAAGGTCTGGCTCTCTTTCGGGGCATTGCCTGATGGTATCGTATCCTACCGAGCCTTGGATGCCGCTGCTTGGCTGAAACGACACCGACCGAATCCTGCAGTCCTCAAGCAGCTGAAGCTTAGAAAGGACAAACCAATCATCGTGTTGCGGACTGAAGAGTCGTTCGCCTCTTACTTGGAGGGGAAGGCTAGCGACAGAGCGCCGGTGATTGGGCCTATCACAGAAGAACTTTTGAGACGGAAATTGGATGCTCAGATCGTCATTTCGACGAGGTACGGACGCCAGGCTCCAGTTCTAAGGAAAAAGTTCGGAAGCAGAGTCCGAGTTGTCGATCATATTATCGACGCGACAAGCCTCCTCTACTACTCAACCTATTTCATAGGCTCCGGAGGCACGATGACTGTCGAAGCAGCGTTATTGGGTCGCCCCGCTATCTCGTGTTTT
>VBBB01000020.1:4580-5944 GCA_005882955.1 Candidatus Bathyarchaeota archaeon
GACAGATCGCACTAATGGTCAGCAGGAGCCTGTCCTCGGACGAGGAGCGAAAGCAGCAGGAAAGGCGAGGGACGAAACTACTCCACGAAATGGAAGACCCGATCAGAGTCATCTCTGGAGTAGTCAGGAAGACCTGGAAGGAGACCCGGACCTAGGCCACGTCCGCCCCGCGCTTTGACAAGCGCGAGCGGCAGATGCTTCAACTCCAGAGAGGCAAGTTGCCCGCGGATGAAATGCTGAGTTCTCTCCAGCCCACCGAAGAAAACACTCATTCCCTCTTCGTTGTTACCATTCACGGTTACCAAACCCTTCACCCGTCGAGAAATGTCAATTCCAATTGGTGCGCCCGAGACAAAACTCGAGTCGGGAAGGGAATTAACAAAACGTAACGTCCTTCTCCGTCCCGATCTTCGAGAAAAAGCCCGCAGACTGTTCTGTTTCAAAGCCGACAAGGGTAGAACAAGCCCCGATCAGAAATTGGGGGAGGCGATTTGAGCTTGCGACTTTTTCGCGTTGACCTCTACGCTTAATTCACGATCTCGAAAACGTCGGATCTATGCATTCTGGGCGCTGAAGTGTGAGACTCGCCCAGATCAACTTCAGCTGGCGAGACCCCCCTCCGAAAAATCTCAAAAGCAGTTGCTCATCATGACGCAGATCAGCTCTTCTGGCGTGAGGGGGAAGGATCATGGTTCTGGTTTAGGTTCCGATTGTTTCGTCGAAGAACGGTTTGAACTCGTCCAGTAGCTGTTTCAGATCGTTCTCGGTTTTTCCTTCCACGTAGATTCGGATTAGCGGCTCTGTTCCGCTCGGTCTGACAAGGAACCATCCTCGGTTTTTGATGTCGACGCGGATTCCATCGATGGTGCTCGTAACTCTGTTTCCGAGCCGCTGACGAATCCTCTTCATCACATCGTTCTTCTTCTCATCCGGACACTTGCGCTTCTCTTTAGCCATGAAGAAGGTCGGCAGCAGAGCCAACAGTTTGGAGAGAGGCATGCGATTGTCTAGTATAGAATTGAGGATCAATACTGTAGCCATTGTCCCATCTCTTACAGGCTGGTGCGGAGAATAGAATATCCCGCCGTTCTCTTCGCCCCCGAGCATCGCCTTCTCTCGAACCATCGTCCTCGCCACGTGAATACTTCCTACTTGAGTCAGAATGACTCTTCCTTTTCTCCGTCGAGCAACCTCTGTGACAGACATTGACGAATTAACGGGAGTAACGACCTTGGCTCCCGGATTCTTCTTGAGGATCTCGTCGGCGATGAGCGTTAGGCTATTATCTCCCGACTGAACAGCCCCCGTCTCATCCACGAATACTGCTCTATCTCCGTCGCCATCATGGGCTACACCAAACATCG
>VBBB01000020.1:6083-7083 GCA_005882955.1 Candidatus Bathyarchaeota archaeon
GTCGGAGCAAGAGGGGAGTAGTCAATGATGAGACCCCGTTGCCCGTGTCCACCGCGACCTTGAGACGATTGGTAAGCTTCTCTTTCCTAACGTAGCTTTTGATACTTGACAAGTAGGGTTCGAGAGGTAGAACTCGCTGCTCACGTTGCCCCGGGATTCTATTAACATTCCAAGAATCTTTCATGACCAGGTCTTCAATCCGTTCCTCCTTTTCGCGCGGAATCTCGATTCCATCGGAGTCCACGACCTTGAAGCCGTTGTATTCGGGCGGGTTGTGGCTTGCAGTAATGACCAGTCCGGGAGCGCTGCTAATCTTTGCGAGGAATTGCAGTCCCGGGGTGGTTATGACTCCGCAGTCCTCTACGCCACTTCCTCGTGCGAGTATCCCCGCAACCGCTCCCTCCGCGAGCATCTGGCTGGAAGTTCTTCCGTCTCGACCCACGAGTATTTTCTCGCTCTTGAAAAGGGAAGCGACGCTGGACCCGACTCCATACGCAAATTCTGAGGTAATAGTTTCGCCAACAACTCCGCGTATTCCGTTCGTCCCGAAGAGCCGGGGCGCGGTCAATTCTGGTCCTCTCTTCCCTCGAGATCGCTTGTCATTCTAGTTCAGAATCACGGAACCTGGTCTGATGACCGCTCTGTCGGGGATGACTACTTGGCCCGCGATCATGGAACCCTTTCCGATCCTTGCTTCCTTCCCGACCGTGACTCCCTCTCCGATAAGTGAATCTTCAATGGTGCAGTTTTCGCCTAGGCTTGTTTGTTCAAACGCTATCGTCTCACTGACTTCAGCGCCTCTCTTCACACTCACTCGCTCTGACAGGATCGTATAGGGTCCGAGTTTCGCGCCATCTTCGATTGTGGAGTTCCTCCCTACGTACGATGGTTGTCTTATCTTCGCCCCCAGCATACCGGTCTCGGCGTTCGCTGTCTCTCGGAATTCGGCCCGCTGTAATAATTGCCTATTAGCGATTATGTATTCTGGAATCTTCCCAAT
>VBBB01000020.1:7125-11745 GCA_005882955.1 Candidatus Bathyarchaeota archaeon
TGGGAAGATTTCTCGCTCTAGGCTTACTGGACGTCCGTGTGGGATCATTGCAATCACTTCAGGGTTTAACGCGTACACTCCTGCGTTAATCCAGCCGGGACTTTGAATAGTCTCGGATTTCTCTTCAAATCCGATGATCCGATCATTCGCATCAAGAGTCGCCAACCCAAACGGCCGCGGATCATCAGCTGAAACAAGAGCAATTGTTGCTTCTGCCCTGGATCGAACATGCGAGGTTATGAGTCCTCGAAGATCGATGTCGCTGATTACATCCCCGTTGGCAACGATTAAAGGATCATCTTTGTTGAGCATAGGTCTTGCAAGGCTAATGGGTCCACCTGTCCCGAGAGGAGTCTCCTCGACTGACAATACAGTCTTGGTGTCAAGCTTCCTTCGGCTTACCTCAACCCTCAACTTGTCCGACAGATGATTGACTGCAAGTATCACTTCGGTAACGCCTCCTCGGGCAAACCATGCGGCCATGCGATCTACAAGGGGTACGCCTACGAGTGGAAAGAGTAGCTTCGGCTTAGAACAGCTCAGGGGCCTAAGTCTTGTCGCAAATCCTCCGGCAAGAATCAGCCCTTTCAAACGTGTCGACTCCGATTGGACACGAGATCCCAAGATCTACTTGCAACTCGGAGGCACTGGCGTGTTAACGCGGGCCTACAGAAGGAGAGGCGAACGGAAGGGCTTGGAGGCCATCTTCACCTCACAGAAGGAGGGAATGAGATCGAAATCCTCACTGGTGCAGCTGGCATCATGGCCGGCCTATTTCTCTTTGTGTCTTTGCGTTATTTCGAGTGGATGCGTTGCAAGCTCTCGGACCGTGGGGAGACACCATCTACTCAGCTCTCACGTTTGGATCACTTGAAACACCCTTAGTGATATGCGGAGGTGGCATAATCATCTTCGCGATTGCACATCGCAAACCAAGCTGCAGACCACCTCAGTCTCACCTACTGATGACCTTGATCTCTTAGGATTTGAGAAAGATCACGAAGGGACACGACGAATGTTTGGTCCAGGTTCAAGAATTGGCGCGATTGCGTTTGTCCAGAGTGTTGCGATAGTCGCACTTTACTCGGGCTTTGTCCAGGAGTTTGAATCGAGCGCGACTATGCAAAGTTGGGTCAGGTCGAATTTTCCTATTGGACAGTCTCTTCTGAGCTGGGAGGGCGTCTTAATCCTCTCAGTCTTGCTTCGTCTTCTATTAGTTCAGTTTCTACCTGGGCGAGTTCTCTCTGAGTAAGAGCTCGTGCAAGCCCAAATTCCGTCCAATGCCTTCTGGTAATGCCAACCCTCAGCTGCCTCTTGTGAAGAATCTATGAGATCTTACCACCGCAGTTCTTGCAGAACTTTGCTTCGACAGGGTTCATTGTTCGACAGGTCGGACAGTCGGTCGAGTCTAAGAGTGAACCGCATTTGATGCAGTGTTTGGCTCCTTGGAGAAGTTGAGCTCCACATTTTCCGCACAAGCGGACTCCTTGCATCGTATCGCTTGGCCTCGGGGGGGCGAGAGCACTTGGAGAGAAGACGTCTGCAAGAATCACCACATCTCCAACGGTCGCGATCTTATCGTGTGAGACCTCAAACTCTCTCGACAGGTCTCTATCGTCGAGTAGCGTCTTGAACTGTTCCTTGTCCACCGAAAGCAGCAGAGACTTGATATCTCCAGAATCAGTCGGGATCGCCTTTCGGACTCTTCCTACCAATATTCCGTGAGAATCGACGACTTGCAGCCCACTCAGAGTCTCTAGTCTGGAGTGAGCGTCCTTTATGAAAGACGTCTGAGAGAGATGGTCCACGTACTTTTCACATCCATAGCAATACCATCTTTTCTCATGGGACTTGGTTCGGACGAATGTCAGGGATTGATTACAGTCTGGGCAGCGGGCCTTAGGCTCCTCTTCAAACATGCTATCCACGCTAGGTTTCAACGGCAGGGGTTTTTCGAAGCTCTCAGTTACTCTCCCTTCTCAGTTAATATCTTCGCATATTCTCCGAAACATTCGTCTTAGCATCGATAGGAAAATCGAACGGGATTCGCGATTCGGGACGATAGGCATTGATTTCTTTTAGTCAATATCTGTAAAAGGACAACCTTCGGCGACCTAGATACGCGTTCAAGGACATTCCTACTTTATTTAGGTAAAATAAGCAAGCAATCCGCGCGGGAAGAAAGACCGATGAAACTCCAATCCTGACCCAAAGACGCGTTAGGGTCATCGAACGAGTAGAGGTTTTCAGCCCGATTCGCTGGCTCTGGCGAATGGACGTCTTTCTTCAGACCCTCTGACAGTCTCCTCATTCTTAGAAGTTGCACTGAGAATAGTTTGGAATAGTGCAATTGGTCCTTCACTTCACCCAGAACGGGTTTGGACTAACGACAAGTCAAGCTTCAGCGTTTTCGCCTTGCAATATTACTGGTTTCTTTCGCATTTATGATTCTGCCAGAGACCCGCTCAGGATCGGTTCAACCGGGGTGGGAGTGGCGCTAGGCACAGGAGTAACAACGGTAGTCAGTCTTCGACGGACGCGCCGCCCGCGCATCGTAGCTAGATTCAATGGTAATCAACTGACTGCGGAGGCGGTTTCGGTTGAAGTTGCCAGAAGATACTGTGAGCTTGATGGGAGGTCATGGAACACCCAGATCTCTCACTAGAGCGCTGTCCAGTCAGGCCTCGGATATGGTACGAGTGGGTCAGGTGCACTCAGCCTGTCCCTCGCCTTGAACGAGGCGATGGGATTGTCTCTTTCAATGCCCGAGGCAGCTCAGATTGCTCACTTATGCGAAGTGGAGTGCAAGACGGGCCTTGGGACGGTCGCCTCCGTATTCTCTGGAGGGCTCACGGTTAGAACCGCACCAGGAGCTCCAGAAATTGGACAAGTAAGAAAGCTGAACCTCCCATCCTCCTTAAGCATCGTATCGGCGAGCTTCGGGCCGATTTCGACCCGAAGGGTGCTCGCAGACCATCACCTCAAGAAAACTATCAATGCTTGTGGACAGGCCCTCATTCAGAAATTTCTTGGAGACGCTTCTTACTCCAATTTCATGACCATATCTCGAAAATTCTCGAATTGTGTCGGACTCATGTCTTCCCGGCTGAGACGAGCCGTGAGTGCACTGGATTTGTCAGGTTACACCTGCAGTATGATGATGCTGGGAGAGTCATTGTTCTGCCTACTCCCACACGAAGACGGAGCGCGCGTAGAGGCAATCCTCCGCAGCCACGGATTAACCCCGACGACATCGACATTATCTCAGTCAGGAGCACATCTAATATGAATCTCTCCCCGCGGCATCCTCGTTTTTTGTCCCTCAAGACACGGGACGACCTAGTCAAAGCCGTAGCAAGCGGCCTGGTCGCTCCTCAAGGGTTAATCGCGCAGGGAAGAGGGGAAGCCTTTGACTACCTCATAGGGGAGAGAACGATGCCAACTGCCTCAGTTGCAACTTTGGCCGCGGTAGCGCTTCTTCTAGAGGCAAAATCGCCAGTGATATCAGTCAATGGAAATGCTGCGGCACTTGCCGGAAGGGAAATAGTAAACTTGGCATCCACCGTTTCTGCATCTATTGAAGTGAACTTATTCCATAGGACACTCGAGCGAGAGAAACTGATCGCTCGCCATTTGAAAAACTTCGGAGCAAAAGAGATTCTTGGCGTGGGTTCTGCGGCGAGCAAGACCATCGGAGGCATTTCGAGTCCTAGAGCGAAAGTGGATCCCAACGGGATTGGGAAGGCGGACGTAGTTCTGATTCCTCTCGAGGACGGCGATAGGGCTCAAGCTCTTGAGAACCAGGGAAAGAGAGTCATTGCAATCGACCTAAATCCTATGTCACGAACATCTCAGGTCGCTTCCGTAACAATTGTTGACAGTCTTGTAAGAGCGATTCCATCCATGATCGAATCCTCTCGGAAAATGAAAAAACTCCCTCAGAGTCAACTGGAGAAATACATTTCGAGCTTCAATAACGAGAGAAACTTAGCGAATGCGATAGAACAGATTGTTCAATATCTCCAAGGATGGATAGAGAACTGAAACCCAGCGACGACCCGGATAGGAAAAAGGTGTCTGTCACCTCGTTCATGAGGATGAAGACCGAGGCACGTAGAATTGTCATGGTGACATCGTATGACTACCCGACCGCGGCGATTGCAGATGCAGTGGGAGTCGATTCAGTTCTCGTGGGCGATTCTTACGGAATGGTTGTCCTGGGCTATGAGAACACGATTCCAGTAACCGTGGAGGAGCTTTTACCAGTTTGCCGAGCCGTTAGGAGAGGAGCGACTCGCCCTCTTCTAATCGGCGATATGCCATTCATGAGCTTTCAGATCTCACCTGAGGAAGCTGTTCGTACCGCGGGCAGGTTCGTAAAGGAAGGAGGTATGGAGGCGGTCAAGGTTGAAGGAGGCAGCGAAGCGTCAAAGGTAGTGGAATCCATCACCCGTATAGGAATCCCCGTGCTAGGCCACATTGGCGTCACTCCCCAGACGGCAACATTGCATGGAGGCTATAGAATTCAGGGGAGAAACGCCGCTTCTAGCGACAAGCTCGTTGAAGATGCCAAATCGCTTGAGAAAGCGGGGGCATTTGGAATTGTTCTAGAGATGATAA
>VBBB01000021.1:0-3849 GCA_005882955.1 Candidatus Bathyarchaeota archaeon
CAAGGTCAAAGTGCGAATAACAGGCGTCAGGAACAACTTCGCAACCGGAGAAGTCGTCACCGGAGCAACAGAATGAAAATCGCCGAGCTAAAGCCGGGAATGAGAAGAGTCGATGTGAAAGGAAAGATCGTCGACGTCGAGAGCCCGAGAGAAGTACAGACAAAATTCGGTCCTGGCCAGGTTGCGTCCGCGACTCTTCAGGACGAGTCCGGGTCGGTCAAGGTCACATTGTGGAACGAGAACATATCAAAGGTTGCGGTCAACGATACAATTGAAATTCAGAACGGCTACGTTGACTCTTTCAGAGGGGAACTCCAGCTTAACGTCGGACGATACGGAAAGCTAGCAAAGGTAGAGTAGAAAGCTAGTAATAACGGTCTTTGACCAGATCCTCCCGCCGTAGGATGCGTCGAGTCTATTTTTGAACGAAGACCTCGGCTGTCGGGGTCTCCGCAACGGTGCCCAAGGTATACCTGGAAAGCACGGTCTTCCTCTGCTGGTTTTCGACTTGCGCCACAACCTCGATGAAGCCCTCCAACTTTGTCCCTGCGATCTTCTTTCTCAGAAGTTGATCAACCTGGAATATACCTGATTCATTGTACATGCTAATTTCCACGATCACCGGCTTCTGCTTACTTTTTCTTATCTTGACGTCTCGTATCGACATCGCAGATAATGCGTGAATATCCTTCTTCCCCGCTGTAAACGGAATTCGAGCACGGCCTTCCTTCATATCCAAGGCGTCGGCCACTCTCACAACCCCTGCCTCAAGCGTCAGCTGAGGAATCTCGGATTCATGAGCGTAAATAGTGTGAAGAGTCTCGGAAGTAATGATCGCTCGTTCCTTTTCATCATAAATCCCTTCTAGCAATTTTGGCAGTAGTTGAAATGCCAGCGGAACGCTGAACATGTGATGGTTTTCTCTGTGGGCGATCATTCCTAGATCGTGAAGAACAGCGCCGAGGAATACGACTACTTCTGCATCCTCGTTTGTCATTTTGTGATCCGTAACGATGTTGGGTTTGACGTTTGCCTCCAGAAGGTTGCGTAGGATTTTCAGGGCTATGTTTGAGACTATTGCGAAGTGAACAGGGCCGTGATCGGAAAGACCGAGTCTTCTCACTGCATTAACATTGATGCATTCCCATAGACTCTGAAGGTATTCGTCACTATTGACGCGATCTAAGATGACCTTCAGCTTGAGATTCGAATTATACGGCAGATTAATCAGAAATTCGCACCGTGACGTGAAGCCACTCGTGGAGGCACTTCAAAAATGTTCTCGAACTGGAGGAAACAATCGAAAAATACTCATTCGAAATCCCCTAGTCAATGCAGGAGCATAATCTGTTGTCTCACAAGAATGTCGAATATGAGGTTCAAGATCATGCCGCCTGGCTCACAATGAGCCGGCCCGAGGCCCTCAACGCTCTCTCCAAGGGAATGTTTCGAGAACTTGAAGCGTCCTTGAGAAGTGCTTCGAAAGAACGAGGCATATCATCGATTGTCATCAAGGGAGAAGGAAGAGCATTCTCGGCAGGATTAGACGTGAAGGAAGTGAGCGGATTCGCATCCCGCCGGGAAGCCCGCGAGTTTGTCTACAATCTCGTCGAGCCATTTTGGAAACGATTTCTAGGATGCGAGAAACCAATTATCTCAATGGTCGACGGTCCCGCCTATGGCGCTGGAGCGGAGATCGCGCTAGCCTCTGACCTGGTTGCGGCATCGACAGGGTCCACGTTTGCCTTCTCCGGTGGAAGGGTCGGCGCGCTATGCTGCATCTCCGCCGCACTAGGCCAATTCACGATGACCGGCAGGAAGCTCGTTGAAATGAATCTGACCGGAGCATCAATTAGTGCGGAGGAGGCGAGATCTCATGGCATTGTAAACTATGTTGAAGAGACCACCCACCTACGTGAGCGAGTAGACCGGATCCTGAATGAAATACGGAACGTTTCGCCAATCTCAAACGCTAGCTTCAAACGCATTCACCGAGGCCTTTTCACGACACGTGCCCTAGACCTTGCGCATAGAGAGCTCTTCAGAACAATTACAAGCGCCGACTTCGAGAAAGGCGCCGCGGCTTTCAGAGAGAAAATACATCCCAAATACTATGACTAGTCGCATCCACAGAGGGAAACAGACTCTGAACTCTAGCCGGTAGTGAAAGAGTCCTTATATCGTATTGTCGACGTAACGATCTCGCTGGATACAGGAACCCCCGCGCTGACGAGGACCAATTTCTGTAAACAGCAAAGGGAAACGGATAGAGGTGTATAGAAACTGAGAGGAAGAAATTGGAAAGGAAGAAACATCCGATCGGAGATGAAGGTACTCCAGTGTCCGCGGTGTCACGAGAACATTCGACTCGACAAGTACTCTGCTCACATCGCTACCTGTCCTCAACCGGCAATAGCGCCGAGCACCTCGGCATAGCTCGGAAAACCTAACGGGAATCGCAACCTTATCGTCGCTCATCCGCCAATAGCCAAACGCTATCAGCCGCTTGGCTCCTTAGGACCCTCGAATCATTGCACAGGCAAGGCTACAAGATCAGGGCATAATCAACCGCAATGAAATACGGTAAACGCCTAAGACAGACGTAAAACTACATTCTCCGAAATAGAAACAAACATTCTTTTCCAGGCCCCAGAGAGCACGTCATTTCTCCAGAGATCCTTCACATTTTCAAGTCAGCTCCTAGTATTTCTGGCGCCGGGAGTGGGATTCGAACCCACGCGGCCCTAACGGGCCACAGGCTCTCAAGGCCGACGCTCCCCCATCGGAGAACTGCGCCTTTGGACCCACACAGACGGGTTAATCCACTCGGCCTACGAGACACAATCTCACGGATTGTGTAATCCCGGCAAGCTTAACCCGCATTCAGGTCAAAGAAGCGTCTCATCCTAAACTCACCTAATAAACGGTTCCTACAAGCAGACTTCTTCGAACCAAGTGTCAGAGAAAAATCGGAAAGCAGAGGGACACAGATTTCTCGAACATACAACAGACGCTTACATTGAAGCATGGGGCCCGACACTTGAACGAGCATTTGCTCAAGCTGCAGAAGCGTTCTACGAGACGATGTTGAATCTTAAGAAAATCGACCCAATCCTAGCGGAGCGTATTCTTGTCGACGGCCACGACAAGAAAGAACTACTCTACAATTGGCTAGAACAACTACTCCTAGAGTTCGATATCAAAGCGATGGTTTACACGTCATACGACATCGATATCGCGTCTGAAGAACCAACAATATTCAAGCTCCGTGGGAAGGTTAGAGGCGAGAAGTATGATCAGGGAAAGCACGGAGCCAAGACTGAGGTAAAAGGAGTCACATACCACTTGATGACAATCGAAGAAAGCGCGAAGGAAGCTAGAGTCAGATTCATTCTGGATCTTTAGCCTGCCAGTGCTGGAAAGGCAGTTTTGAAATTGACTAGCCCACCCAACGATACTTATAGTTAGGTAGTCGTTCAACGTTTTGACGAACAAATGAGCACCCAAGCCTTGAACTCTTGGAGCAGATCAAGCGCAGATATTCCCATTAAGCAAGTAGCTCAAAACATCTGGGAGGTACCGCAGGACTACCAGCCCGGCATGAAGGTCCCAGCGCGAATCTACGCCGACGAGGACCTACTAGCCAAAATGCGCACCGACCGGACTATCCAACAATGCGTCAACGTCACCCATCTCAACGGGATCTACAAGTACGCTATCACCATGCCCGACGGACATGAAGGCTATGGATTCCCTATCGGAGGAGTAGCCGCAACAGACTATGACGAGGGACTGATCAGCCCCGGGGGCGTTGGCTACGACATCAACTGCGGAGTCAGACTCATTCGA
>VBBB01000021.1:3870-7927 GCA_005882955.1 Candidatus Bathyarchaeota archaeon
CCTTCAGGCCTCGGAAGCCGGGGACAGATCAAACTTAGCCCGATCGAGCTCGACAAGGCGGTTACTGATGGCCTCGATTGGGCGATCGACAAAGGATATGCGTGGCCAGAAGATCCGAAGACAATCGAGGAAGAGGGCTGCATGGAGGCAGCCGACCCTTCAAAGGTGTCCAGCAGCGCAAGATCGCGCGGAGCGCCTCAACTTGGAAGTCTTGGAAGTGGCAATCATTTTATTGAGATCGAGAGAGCGGACCGGATTTTCGATGAAAGGGTTGCCCAACGGTTGGGAATCCAGAAAACCGGACAGATCCTTGTTCTCATCCACACTGGCAGCAGAGGATATGGGCATCAGATCTGTAGCGATTATTTGAAAGTCATGGAAAGAGCGACAGGAAAATACAACATCCACCTACCCGATAGAGAACTAGCCGCGTGTCCGAGTAAGAGTCCAGAGGCTGAGGACTATATCCCCGCTATGTCGGCTGCATGTAACTTCGCCTGGATCAATAGACAAATGATCACTCACTGGGCTCGACAGGCATTCGAGAAAGTATTCGCGAAATCATCAGACGCAATGGATATGCGAATCGTTTACGATGTCTGTCACAACGTCGCGAAAATTGAATCACATAAAATCGATGGCGAGGCTACAAAAGTCATTGTCCATCGAAAAGGCGCTACACGCTCTTTCCCTCCCGGACCTCCAGATGTCCCTGCTCAATACAGAGACGTTGGACAACCAGTCCTAATCCCTGGAAGCATGGGAACGAGCAGCTGGGTTTTGATAGGCACACCAAAAGCAATGGAGTTGAGTTTCGGAACTACTGCCCATGGCGCTGGAAGATTCATGAGCCGTTCCGCCGCCAAACGAAAGTGGCGCGGTGCAGACTTAAAGAAACAACTGGAGAGCAGAGGGATAGTCATCAGAGCGGCAAGCATGGAGGTTGTCGCAGAGGAAGCTCCGGACGCCTACAAGGATGTCGACAGAGTCGCCGATGTAAGCGACCAACTTGGAATAGGAAAGAAAGTTGTCCGTATGACACCCATCGGAGTGGCGAAAGGATAGAGCGTAGCTGAGGAATCAATACGTGCCTATCTTTTCTTGTATTCGTTGATTAGATCCGTCGGAGTCGGATCGATCCGCCTCAGCATCGCTAGGTACAGGGACACATAATCTAGCAGAAAGATTGGAGACAGCAACCTAGAAAGCCTTCCTCTCCCAGCGACGCGCACATCTAGCGGATGAGTTCTGCTGGCCGAACCTATCGTAGAGCGGAACGCATGAACAATCGAACGCTCAAAAGCGGTTTCCTGTGCATCCCGAATAATCACCGGTAACATGTTATCTCTCTTGTGCCAACTTTCAACCTCGTTATGGCCTGCCTCCGGCAACAAGTCGTATTTCGCGAGCAGTTTGCTGTTCTCCGCAAGTTGGTTCTTGAACCTGCGTGCAACCGAAGACATTCTCTGCAAGGAATAGATTACGAGCAAATGTCCCACGAGTTTCTCGGCTAGGCTCTTCGCGGGATTGTCTGCCAGAGGAGTTTCGACGCGGCAGCGGCGCCTGATGCGAACAAGCTCCAGAGCAGCCATAGATCTCTCACGTGTGGTTGAGCGAACAAGATTCGCTCTTTCCAAGGCAATTGCGGCTGCAACAATCAATTGGCCAAGAGCAGCTCTCGGAGCCAGCGAAGTTTCGACCTGAAAGAATGGTGTTTTGTAGCTATTACAAAGGGAGGCGAGGGATCCCCCGTGTCCAATACCTATGAGGGCGCTGCCTCTATTCTTCGCCTCTTGAAACGCGGCTAGTGTCTCCGAAGTCTGACCAGAGTAGCTCATCGCGATGAACAGTGTTCTCTCATTTACGAAAGCGGGCAATGCTGGCTCTCGATGGACTATCGCTGGAACGGGCAAGGCCGCTTTGAGCCAATCCAAGACTACGTCCGCGGCACTCGCCGACCCTCCCATCCCCATCAGAACGACACTTTGGATCGAAGATCGTGTTTTGAGAGAAACGTCCCACTCATCTCTTGAGCGAAGAAACACATCGGGAAACCGATCCACTGAGCCTGCCATGTTATATCGATCTATTTTCGCGAGGAGCTCCAAATCGTCTAAGTCGACATGCATCTTTTGGTCTTCCTGACCCGGACTCTCGATCTCGAGATTGGCTAATATCTTGTGGTCGTAGCCTTATGACCTTGTGATGCAGGTTCCTAGAAGACCCCAGCGACTCTCAGTCGCACTCCCCTCATCGTTTACGAAGGACGTGCCGCATCTCAGAGAGAAGACGAGCCGGGTTGGCCTAATCGCACGCTCTCTGGCAATCTTCCGAGTCGACGAAGTTGTGGTCTATTATGACCAAACCGGGAGTAGTTCAGCGAGGGAGGCGAATGTCTTAGAGAAGCTACTCACGTATCAGGAAACACCTCAGTATTTACGGAAGGCGTTATTCAAGCAAGACCCCGATCTTCAATTTTCTGGAATACTGCCACCCCTACGAATTCCCAGCCATCCAAACATTGGAGAGCCTCGAATAGGCGAGATTCGCGAAGCGCTCGTGATCGAATCGGGAGCCCACTCAATCGTAAACGCGGGATTCAGAGCGGCAGTTGAGATCTCTTCGAGGTTGAAACTACTTGAGAGAGTGACCATAAGGGTCGTCCAAATAACGCCACAGCTTAAGGGAGAACTCGTTGAGCCGACTCGGTTACCTATATATTGGGGATTCAAGGTCACTCGAACCAATCTGACGCTTGGTAAACTCATTAGGAGCAAAACTCAGGACTTGACAATCTCGACCTCTCGAGAGGGAAAAAAGGTACGAGAAGTGCACAACGACCTGACTCTTCGGTGGAAATTGTCCCGACGACCACTGGTCCTCTTCGGCTCACCTTCAGAAGGAGTCCCTGAGATTCTCGCCAAGGAAGGAACTGATCTTAGTAAGGTCGTCGACTTCAACCTGAATATGATCCCGAATCAGGGAGTAGAAACAGTCCGGACAGAAGAAGCAATCCTTGCGACGATGTCTATACTGAACTTGTTAGAGGAGACGTAGATGGGTCACCGAAAATATAGCGCTCCTAGAAGGGGGTCTCTTGCTTATCTTCCTCGTGGAAGGGCTAGTCACTGGGCGCCGAGAATTCGTTTTTGGCCAGATTACGAAGGTCCGCCGCGCCTCTTGGGATTTGCTGGCTTCAAGGCGGGAACAACTCATGTCACCGTGGTCGATAATCGCCAGGGCTCCCTGAACTATGGCAAAGAAGTGACTTTCCCCGTGACGGTAGTCGAGACTCCGCCTCTCAAGGTTACCGCCTTGCGGTTCTACGAAACGCTCAATGGCGGATTGCAAACCGTTGGAGAGGTATGGTCCAACGACCAGACGAAGGATCTCCAAAGGAGAATCAAAATGCCCGAGAAATTTGACGACGTCAAAGCATGGGAGAAGATTGGCCCGTCAACAAACAAAGTATCAGAAGTGAGAGTGATGGTTTCTAGCCAGCCCCGAAGCACAACGATTGGTAGGAAAATACCTGACCTGTTTGAGGTGAAGATCGATGGGGGAACAGTTCAGGAGCGGCTCGAGTTCGGGAAAAAGATCCTCGGAAAGGAGATCAAGGTTTCGGAGGTCTTCAAAGAGGGAGGGGAGGTCGACGTAATTTCGATCACGAAAGGAAAGGGAATCCAAGGCCCAGTGAAGAGATGGGGTATAAAGAAACTCAAACACAAGTCGAGAAAAACGGTCAGAGGGGTCGGATCGATTGGTCCATGGCACCCACACTACGTAATGTACTCCGTACCCAGAGCCGGGCAAATGGGGTTCACTCAAAGAACCGAGCATAACAAACAGATCTTGAAGATGGGAAATAACGGCGCCGACGTTACTCCGAAGGGAGGATTCCTACGTTATGGGCCAGTGAAGACTGAATACACTGTGTTACGAGGAACAATTCCAGGGCCTGCCAGAAGGCTAGTTGCTCTACGATACCCCGCCAGAGGCAATCCGACAGGAGAACCACCAAAACTGGAGCAGTTCAACCTCGCATCGAAACAGGGAG
>VBBB01000022.1:0-980 GCA_005882955.1 Candidatus Bathyarchaeota archaeon
TATATCGACGAAGTGACAGTATAGGCCGAAATGTTCAAGCGTCGTATGATCTCCATTGAGGTACTTTCCTCTTATGGCATTGGCGAGGAGATACACTGTCATGCACATTCCGGCGAACACATGAACCCCGTGAGTTCCAGTTGTTATGAAGTAACTAGTTGCTGGGAGCGAATAGTTCTGAAACACGCCGCTACCGCCTAGGCTAAACCATTCACCCGCCTTTATGTAAAGAAAGGCGGCACCTAGAATCAGAGTGCCTCCAAGGCTTGCGATAAGGCCACTCCGATTTCCCGCTCTGGCGGAAGCAAGAGCCATTATCGCCGTGAGACTGCTTGTGAGCAAAACAAGGGTCATTGCGAACCCGTTCCTGATGTCGAAGAGTGTGCCTGCTGGTGGCCATGCGGCATCGTTAGTTCTTACGAAGAAATACGAGCCAATCAGAACCCCAAAGAAGATCACCTCGGCCCCCAGAAATGTCCAGATTCCGAGTTTCATGTTTGGGACTTGTTTGTTTCTCTACTGTAGCCGAAGAGAGAAATGATCCCCAAAATGACCCCGTCAGCAATCAGAGGCCAGAAGGGCTGATAGCTAACCGGTTGTGGGTTTGCTGGCTTTCCGATCGTCAAACCTAGAAAGAAGATGAACGTCGCGAACGCCATTAGAACCGGCCAAGGACTGAGCCCTTCGTGATGCAATGGTGAAGTGCTGCCATGTACCGACGATCCATTGGGGTACCCGATTTCGTTAGAATGGCCGGACCCGTTCGGAAGTCCCGGGCCTGAACCAAAGCGGATAGTCCCATCTGCCTGGAAAGTAGGAATGACGTCAAAATCGTGAGGAGGCGGAGGTGAGGGAAGCGCCCACTCAAGGGTCCACGCCTCCCATGGGTTAGGGCCAGAGGGCGGGCCTACTCTGGAGCTGCGATATAGATTGTAGAATAGCAGGAGTTGGGCCCCTCCGAAGATGAATCCTCCTAAGGT
>VBBB01000022.1:1041-5143 GCA_005882955.1 Candidatus Bathyarchaeota archaeon
AAGAGGAGGAACATTGGGAAGTAGAGAACCTGGAATCCGATCATCGAGAGAACAAAGTGGACCTTAGCCATTTTCTCGTCATACATTCGGCCGGTAATCTTTGGGAACCAGTAGTACAAACCTCCAATGAGACCGATTATGCTCGCTCCCACCATTATGTAGTGAAAGTGAGCTACAACGAAGTACGTCCCCCTGAGCGCGTAATCCAGTGCAACTGAGGCGAGAAAGACCCCGGTAATTCCGCCGACGATGAAATTTGCTACCGCCCCCAAGGCGAAGAGCGCTGGAGCCTTGAGGCGCAGTTTTGCAAACCCGAGAGTTTCGATTAGTGAGATTACTATGATATCGAACGGTAGAGAGACAGCGATAGTGGTTACCGTGTACAGTTTTGTCGAGGCTATCCCGATTCCGGTAACGAACATGTGATGTCCCCAGACCACGAAACTGATCAGTGCCGCTACGACCAAGGCTCCGATTACATACTTGGAGCCGTAGAGCGGCCTCCTAGCAAAAGTAGGAATTATGTCCGCAATTATTCCAATAGCCGGGAACAATACGATATAGACTTCAGGATGCCCGAAGAACCAGAACACATTGTCCCAGAGAAGAGATCCACCCTGGATCGACGAGAAATACACAGTACCAAAGGCCCTGTCGACATAGAGTAAGACAACTGCTGCGAGAAACGATGGGAATGCATAGAGCATCATGAAAATCGTTACGAGAATAGCCCATGGAAACGCAGACATGTACCTCAGCTTGAGGCCAGGGGCTCTCATCTTGAACATCGTAACAAGAAAATTGATAGAACTCATTGTTATCGAGACAACCATCAGTATCAGAGCGCCAGCTCCGAGGTTGATCCCGATCGACGGGCTAAACTGCGCAGCAGTCTGCGGCGAATAGAGTGTCCAGCCAAGATCCGGAGCTGCCCCGAAGAAGAAGCTGAGAATCATCATCACCCCACTAAAGAGGAAGAACCAGTAGCTCATCGAGTTGAGGCGTGGGAAAGCTAGGTCTCGGCAGCCGATTTCCAAGGGAATTACAAAGTTTGCAAAACCAAAAGCTAGCGGAGACAGAACCCAGAAAATCATCAAAAGACCGTGAACAGTGACGAATTGATTGTAGACATTGGCTGTAAGGATAGTATTGTCGGGGGCTGAGAGTTGCGTCCTCATTGTGATCGCGAGGACGCCCGCAGCTGCGAAGAGGAACAGTGATGTGATGATGTAGAGGATGCCGATGTCCTTGTGGTTGGTGGTGTAGAACCATCTCTTCACTGAATAGGCGAATCCTTGACTCATTCCATTATCCCTTTCAACTGACTAAGATGGCCGTGCTCCCAGAGCTATCAGATTGAGTCGGATCACCGCCGTACACTGCCTTGATTTCTGCAGAGCCCGTTCCAACTGCGGTGGGCGTATAGAGGACAGAACAACTTGCGCTACCAGTTGAAGAGCTTGGTACGAGAGTGCACCTTGGAGCGTTGAAGTAGCCGGGTGCTGGTGTGCTAAAGGTAACGTTGCCTTTGGGAGTAAGACCCATGCCGTTGGGGGAACTATCGCTAACGGAAACAGTACACTGGCTGGTTTGGTTCACGGCGAGTGAGATAGGTGCGCATGTAACTCTGGTGTGAGTGTACCACTGTTGAAAAGTCGTCTCATTCACAACGTTTAGGATTCCTTTCATTGTAGCATGTCCTGTCCCGCACAGCTCGAAGCACTGGATCGTGAAGTTCCCCTGTTGATACGTCGTGAACCACATGACGTTAGTGCGGCCCGGTATGGCGTCTGTCTTTATGTCGAGGCCGATGATTCCGAAGTCGTGAAAAACATCTGCACTGGTGACATTGAGGCGAATGCTATTCCCAAGCGGCACCCGAAGAACCAAGTTGTCTGAATGACCGTTAGGATAGGCAAAGTTCCAATAGAATTGATGCCCCGTAACCAGCACGCTGCAACCAGCGCAAACCTGTGAAGGAGCGGGTGGAGACAGAATGTTGTCAATTGCCCCGAAGCTTCCTATTATCAGAGCGACTAAGATTATGGTTGAGAGTGAAACTGTAAGCACCACAGTTCGGGCATGTCCCCTTGAGGGGGGTATCCTGCCCAGTATGGGAGTGTCGTCTGGCTGGCGGGAAGACGGTCTATCCCTATATTTGATCATGAAATAGATGAGGAGGCTGAAAACGATTATTGAGACTACTATGGCAAGATACGTGAAGAGGCCAAAGAGGGAGTCGAACTGGACTTGAGTGCTGGAGACTGCCATCCGCGGATTCTCTGAGCTTTTTTGGTTCTGGGTGTTTTGTTTTTAAAGGGTTTTGCACTAGCTATATCGGCAAACGATCGATGATTATTGCCGCACTTCAGCCAGTCCCAATGTAAAAGTCCGGACCATTACCGCATTGGCTACGACCATTGCAAGGATTGCTGAGGCGAGTGCAAGATGCGCGTCGCTAACAACGGGATTCAGAGAGGTAGTGACTGTTACCATTCCTAGAAGCACTTGAGCGATCAACGCGACAAGGCTCGTTGTTGAGAGAGTAACGATATTGTCTGCCTCCCTGTATCTTGTCCAAGCCACGATGGCCATTCCAAGGATGAACACTCCAACTACAGAATTGAAGAGTCGATGCGTGAGCTCAATCACCACTTCGGGATTGTTTAGCGAGGGAAAGACCGCGCCCTTGCACAAGGGCCAGGAATCTCCACAGCCAAGGCCAGAATTGCTTGTTGTCACATACCCGCCGATGACGATAAGGATGTAGGTCGAAACGACGGAGCCGTACGCAAAGACCCGAAGAAGAGCGTCATTTCGCGTCCGGTCGTTGTGAGTCATGAGGGTCGACATCGGAGACCGAACGCGTGGTCGTATTTAGTCTACGCCTAGAACGATTCTTTCCGTTCGGAAAGCATCTTGCCAGCCATGCTTTCAAGAACCGTTCTAGGGTCCTTACTCTTGACAACCCCACTTGCCACTAGAACCCCTTCAGATCCCAATTCCAGTGCCTTTGACACGTCCTCCGCAGTCGTAACTCCAGCACCGCACAGAACTTTCACGCTGGGATTCACTTTTCTGATCTGTTTTAGGCTCTCAGTAATCAGTTCCGGGCGAGCTTTTGAAATGGAAATGCCTGTTCCTATGAGTTCGGGAGGCTCGATCGCGATCATGTCGGGCAGCATCTTTGCGATGTCGACGCTGGCCTGTGTCGTATCTGCGCAGACAGCGGATACGAGATCAGCGTTGGAACACACTTTCACTGTACCAGCGATCTCAGATGTGCTGATCCTTTTTTCTGAATGATTGACCAGAGACCCCTCCGCACCCGCCGACCTGACGGCCTCGGCGAGTACGTGACCCGTGTACGCACCCGGTTTCACAGAATCTATGTGCTGGCTGAAGACCGGGATATCGACGGTTCTGGAGACGGGTTCGATATCAGTGAACTGCGGCGCTACAATGATTGTTACTCCCGTCTCCCTTGAGACGTTCTCTGCGATCTTCGCTAGCTCAATTGCGTGTTTGCCGGTCGCCTCGATGTAGGTCTTGAAGTTCACGACTAAGAGTAGTCCTCTCAGCGATTTCGCGAACCTAGCCCCCAGAGATCGAAACGGAGAAGAGGTGGGATCGAGTGTATGATCGAACTCTTATTCTGCGACAACCATCTGAAGCGCGCGGTCCACTTCCTTGCCGTTGAAGATGATTTCTCGCAGCGCGCTTGACATCTTCAAGGGGTCTGTATGCTGCCAGACATTCCTTCCAACAGCTAACCCTGTGGCTCCTGCGTCCATTGCACCCTTTACCTGGTTGAGAAACGTCTCGTCAGTCGGAGCCTTTGGGCCACCTGACATGAAGACTTTCGCGAGGCCAGCTGCTTTTACAGCCCATCTGAAACTTGTCGTGTCTCCTGAGTACTTGATTTTCACAGCGTCTGCCCCAATTTCAAGACCCGCCCTCGCCGCATAGGAGACAATTTCGGGAGAGGTATCGTTCTTCACAGCTTCCCCTCTAGGATAGATCCAGGCAATAGCAGGTACTCCCTCCTCATGCGCGTCTTCCTGTATCTCGCCAAATTCTTGTAGCATGATATTCTCGTTGG
>VBBB01000157.1:0-904 GCA_005882955.1 Candidatus Bathyarchaeota archaeon
GGAAAAGCAAGATAGTAGACTCCCGACAGCGCATAGAAGAAGGATGAGATCGAGAGTCCAACAGGCCGAAAACTAGTCGCGTCAGCCGTCTCCTCCTTTGCCTCTTGCTTGGGCGTCTGCTTGGACATCTTTGGATTCTGGCGCAGGCCTCGTAACCTCACAAAATAAGCCTTACATTCGGTACTATTACAGACTCGAAGAGACCTTGAGCCACTCTCAACTCTATCTGTCCGCTCGACCCGCTTTCACGGGAATATCGTCTCCTCTGGAAAAATCCCGTTTCGTCTTCTTCGGCGTCCCATTCGACCGGACGAGCACCTACAAACCAGGATCCCGGTTCGCGCCTTCTGCTCTGCGGGACGTTTCGGCGAACATGGAACTCTACAGCGTCCGATCTAATCTTGATCTTGAGAAGATCCCCGTCCACGACGCGGGAGACATCGACACGGTTGAAGATCTCAATGAAACCCTTAGAAGAATTACTGCGGTGTGGAAGGAACTAACCGAGGCTAGCAAGATTCCTATCATGGCAGGCGGAGAGCATACGGTAACAAAGGCCGCCATCGACGCCTTACCAACCGACGTTGGGCTTGTGAATCTCGACGCTCATCTCGATTTGAGAGATGAGTTTCTGGGGGAGAAGCTATCCCACGCTACATTCATGCGAAGAGTCGCGGAGCGGATAGAGCCGAGTCATGTCATGGAAGTAGGGATTCGAGCATTCTCGAAACCCGAGCTCGACTATTGCCACGATTCCGGCCTCCAAATCATCACTGCACAAGACGTCAGGAAGAATCCACTCGACAAGACTGCGCAGAGAATCCGGACCTTCCTCTCAGGATTCAAACATAGCTACCTGACCGTTGACATTGACGTCCTTGACCCAGCGTACGCGCCCGGAGTC
>VBBB01000157.1:924-3209 GCA_005882955.1 Candidatus Bathyarchaeota archaeon
CCCTCGTTCAAGCCGCGATGAACCGTAACACCATAGGTTTTGATCTCGTCGAAGTCTCTCCCCAGCTGGACTCTGGCCAAACAGCGGCCGTCGGTGCAAAGGTCATATTCGAGGCGATAGCAGCACTATCCTCTCGGAGCCCTACGAAGTGACCCTAGACAACTACATCACCGCCTCAACGACACGAGTCAAGGGCGACAAGAACGTCCCCCGGGACAAGTTCGAACGTCTAAAAGAAGCCGCACAAAAGAAACTCAGCCTACATTCTCTTCGCTCAAAGGCGAACCTGAACGGGGTCAACATCGAGTTCCAGGGCAACAGCAAGCACCAGTACGATTTCTGGACCCTCAACTGGCATCAAGCACCACAAGCTTCGCCTATTCATTCACGGGTCATTTCCGCAATCGGCGTAGAAGGCCATGAGCCTTCGGCGTTCTACTGCCCGGAGACCCACGAGTCCCTCTTCTTCAACACTGAGTACTACGGCCAGTGCAAGAGCTGGGCACTCGGAATGGCGGCCGCGATTCTCGAACAAACGAAAAACACCCACTCGATACACGGCGCATGCGTCGATGTCGGAGGCAAGGGAGTCATCATAGTAGCCCCGACCGGCACAGGCAAAACAACTCAGGCATTCAAACTCATGGAACGGCCGGAAGGCAGGATCGTCGGAGACGACTGGGTCAACATCAACCACACTGAAGGCGAACAGCTAGGGTACATAGTTGGCAGACAGCCGGAGAAGAGTCTCTACATGCGGACGGAGTCACAGCTCAACAAGCCCTGGCTGAGACAAATCTTCGACGAGAGCAGATGCGAAAACGTCGTGATGAGTAAGAAGAACTGCGAATTCACACAGGGTCCGACAGGATGCAAACTCACCAACCAGCGCTGCGTCTTCGACGATGGATATGGGTGGTGCTACTATGCGTTCGGTAACAGCAGAGCTCTCGTTCCGAGAGAACAATTGTTCGGCAAGGACAAAGTGGCCGACGAGGCCAAAATCCGGCTCTTGGTCTTGCTACGACGTGACGAGAAGAGCCCGGAGGAGGTCAAGCTGAACTCGGATGAGGCAATCCAGGTCCTCCGGAAGGGCGAGTACATGATCCGTCCCGGAGCCGGACCCAAGGAATTATGGGGAAAAATAAGCAACGAACCTTGGTTCAACCCATACCTGCTCCACCTTGACCACGCGCGTCAGGAGGAATTCTTCCGTAGAATGATCTCTTCGTTCAAGGTCAATTGCATACTCTTGAACACAGGCATCGAAACTGTGGAAGGAACCCACAGCCGGATTCTATCTGCACTCGAAACCTGTTAGTCTCGTCTAGCTTCTGCTGTTGCTAAGACAGATCCGGCAATCGGAATCGTTAAGACTGGACAGGTTGCAAAGTGGGACCCAAATGGCAACTAAGAAAATTTCGACCAAAGCCAAGAAGCGGAAGGCCTATTATTACTACGCTGGGAAGGAATCGAAGGCAAAGAAGGTCGCGAAAAAGTCCTCCAAGACCAAGAAGACTAAACCTAAGGCTAAGAAGAAGCGCAAGAAATAGCAGTCTAGCCTACAAGAATCTCGGTATTGTGCGTTCGTTGGTTATTGGATCGAAGACTCCAAGTTCATTCTTAGCCAATGGGATCACGGCTCTGCTTACAAGGCCGTTTAGCGAGTAGGGTAGGCGAATCAGCCGCATTCCGCCGGAAGGGACCCATTCATCCATCACGAACCCTCGCCTTGTGAGCGACCGAACGAGGGCTAAACGTTTCTTTCGGTTCCAGAAAGCGGTCTCTTCATCTCTGATGTGGATGTGAAATCCTCGACCCGAATAGACGAGACTGATGTCGGAGAACTTTCTAGACAGAATCTCTGTGAGCTGAGCAGCCTCTTGTTGGGCCAGTTGAAATTCGAGCCGACAAAACGACAATCCTTGATGCCTGCGCATTTTCTCTTCAAGAGTTCCATGAATCGGGCAGGTGAAATTCTCAGGATCAATGTCGAATACTATCTCTTGGCCAAATGAGCTACCCAGTTGTGTGGGATCATTCTCGATGCGCCTTGCCTGTGCCCAATCCTTGTAGACATTGCGATCATAATACGCTGATTCTGGCATCAAATCAATCAGATAATTTCTCATTTCGGATAGGCTCTCGTACTCGTCGATGATTATAGTCCGGGCACGTTCGCGACGATATTTCAGCGGAGAAATACCTGTGTGTCTTCCAACCACGACCGCGAAAACAATAGGTGATCGCCATCCGCGGAACCAGTCTCGTATCCTGGTGAGTCT
>VBBB01000157.1:3520-5953 GCA_005882955.1 Candidatus Bathyarchaeota archaeon
TCTCGGATGGCGATGACTGATCTTGAATTTCTCCAAGATGTCGGGAAGCTTTGCCAGATCTTCATCCTTGAACCCTGACCCGCACTTGCACGCGGTTCTGAACACATCATCTTTCCCGTCATACGCCGCCAAAAGAAGCGCGCCATAGGTTCCTCCCCTTCTTCCTCTCCCAGCGAAGGCCCCGACAACGACCAGATCGACGGCATCCTGCATCTCAGATTTGTATTCTCGTTTGTACTTGATCCAACCCCATCCTCTTGCCCCTGCCTTGTAGATTGAATCTGGTCCGATCGACTTTATCATCAATCCCTCGCATCCATCTGCCACTGCCTGTTGCATGAAGTCATCCAGCTGCTCGGGCTTGTTGACAATGATCTGGCGTGAAAGGTCGAGCTTTTCACTTCGCCGGATTATCTTTTCCAAGGCCTCGCGCCTGCGCGGCAACTCTATGAAGAGTGCGACAGGTATTTCCTGAATCGTCTTCTCCAACTCGTATTTGCGTCCGCGTCTCTGCGAGACCAGCTGGAATGGTAGGAGCTCGCCTGTTGAAGGATCCACGGGAACGGCCTCTCCTTCAAGGATAATTTCATCATCAGAAATTCCCTCCTTCAGAAGAGTGTGGAGGTCGGGGAATTGGTCAGTGATATTCTCGAGACGCCTTGAGAAGAGCGTAACTTTTCGACTTGAAAGGTGTGCTTGGATTCTTAACCCATCATACTTGTACTCTGCGGCTGCACTACCGTTCATTTTTTCTAGAATTTCTTGAGGATCGGAGAGTCTTTCGGCAAGCATCGGCCTGATGGGTCTGCCAACTGTCACTTTGAACGACTTAATCGCGTCAATTCCGTCGCTTGCGAGAGCTTTCGCGACGAATCCTAGGTCGGAAGAGCGGTTGTAGGCTTGTTCCAACACAGGCTTCGACTCCTTTCCCTCGGCTAGTGCGTGTGCTAGAGCGTCGAGTAATGTCATGTCAGCCACGCCTAGTCTGAGTCTGCCTAGCGCTGTTCTGACGACGTACTTCGCCTCCATCGACGAGGCTTTGCCTACCAGCAATGTAAGTTGTCGAATCTTGGACTCGACAGATCCGGGTCCACTTGACTCTGCGATCCGGTCTAGGACTCCGTAGACCTCTTCCACTGTGAGTCGTTCATTCCTCAAGCCGACTTGGGTCTTGCCCGCGAGTAAAGCCTCGGCGGCATCCCCGAGATCGCCTCGTCGTCTGTACTCGTCAGCTATTCTCGACTCTTTGGCTGCAGTAACGATTGCGAGCGCTTTGATCGCCAATTTCTCAGCGATACCGATCTCAATTCCAAGGTAGTCAGGGTAGAGTTTGCCTTGGGTGAGGTAGACGACTTTGTCGATAATCTCGGAAGGTGTCTCTTTGAGAAGATCAACGAGCAGTTTTGTGATCTCGAGTCGCTTGGTCGTTGCCTCGATCTTCTGATAGGTCTCAACTATGCGTGAGTAGAGCATCGTCATCCCTCCACAAGGTCTGAGCCGGTCATCTTCAAGTCTTGTTGTTAAATAGCTGCGATCATTGCATCATCGCCAGACGATGAATTACCCATATGCCGCTTGGAGGAGGATCCTGTTCGTCGCTGTACTGGTCGTCATAATTGTAATTGCCTTCGCGCCAGCTACAACCCAGGGGACGATATTCCTACGATTCTCCAGCCTCTCTTCTTCCAGTGCTGTTAACCATATCTACGTGGGGTTTACCCAAATCGCACTCCACCAAGCCGGATTCGTCAATTCTACTGGCTGGATCATAGTCTCCCATAGTTTTCCCAAAATCGATCTATTATCAAATCAGACGACTCCGCCAACCGTCGCTTCGGCGCCAATCCATTCCGGACGTTACGACGAGATTCGTCTCACTTTCTCAAACTGCACGGTGGTCATTGCGGGGAGCCATTTTCCAATTTCGGCGCCCCCTATGATCAGCAGCAACGTGACCTTGCCAGTTCCTCCGAGCGGGATAGGAGACATTCTGCTAGTCGTTGCTTTCGATTATTCGTCAACTGCATAGATTGGATCCGGCCTCCTTGACCGAAACCATCAAATTCACCCTGTTATCGGGTCAAGATCATGTGCGTGATCGGTAAGAACGAGCTCACTGAGCTCATTCGGAGCTACAAGTGCATTCACCCGTTTGACTACAGCCTCTTGGATGGCGATGGATACATTCTGACGGTCAAAGAGGAGCGAACACTCCACTACCTGGAGCACCAGAATCTGGTGTCGAACGAGGTAGTTTTCACTCCCCCACAATTTGTCGCGCATCTCACCGCCAAGAGCAAATACGGAAGGATGGGGCTCTCTTTCCTGAACGCTGCGAAGGTCCACAGCGGCTACGTTGGCAGACTTGCTTTAGAGCTTGTCAACTTGAGCAATGAGCGGCAGCCGATTACAATCAAACGTGGAGACCCTTTG
>VBBB01000157.1:6056-11871 GCA_005882955.1 Candidatus Bathyarchaeota archaeon
ACTCACACGTAATTTCAAGAATGTGTTTCACAAGGATGAGCTCGCAAAATCTGCGAAAGAAAGGGTCGCCCTGGCACCTCTAGTCTAGTTCTTTGCAATTGTCGCTAGCGCGCGCTTCAATATCGGATCATTTGTCTCCTTAATCGCGGACTCGTAAAAGTCCCGCATTCTTCTCTGTCCCGTTCTTTTTCCATATTCATGGGCTTGAAACGCCATCTCGACCTTGTCCAGCTCGTGGACTAAGCGGGCCTCCTTACTCCGCCTTTCTTTCAGATCTGTCCATAGTTTGAGATATGATGCGCGACTCTTGCTTGGTAGTTTCGACAACAACTCTCGGATAGCTCCTTCCCGAGCCTTTTCCACCCTGGTCCGCCCCAGACGAGCTTTGTCTTGGGGCGTGAGATCCCCCACTATCGCCTCCTCCAGATCGTGAATCAGCGCAAGTTTCAGAATTCTCTCCAGATCATAGCCACGGCGCTCTCCCTCGTACAAGCCCAGCAAAGTCACGGCAAACGAGTGATCTGCCACGGACTCCAACCTCCCGTCAACTCTCTTCTGCCATCCTTTCCTGGGCTCGCGTTTGAGTTCCGAGGCATACTGCCAAAATCTGACAAGAGAATCCACGATGGAGTCCGACGCAAGCAAATTCTAAAAGCTTTACTTAAGTAAACGCAGATATACTTCCTCGCAAAGATGCGTCGGTGAGCGGTCAAGATTGGTCAAGAAGATTCTAACCAGATTCGCCGTAGCCAAGAAGTCCGCGAGCAATGGCGATGCTGTGTATAGATCGCCGAGAATCTACCTCCCTACGAAGTTGACTGATGATTCCAGTTTCCCGTTCAAAGAGGGAGACATTCTTTCGGTGAAGGTTGACGGTCGCAAAGTGATGATACAAAGGGCGCGGAGAGCAATCGGCCAGCGAAATGGCACCGCTGAACCTAGCAAGAAGTAATGATATTAGAGGCCGCGAGAGCCTTCTCAGATGATTGTATCGTGCTAAGAGTTGCGATTCAAGTCACGAATTTGAGCGGGGAGCGCTACTGGGCCTATGACACTCCCCTACCTGCACAAGTGCAGATTGCAGTTAACATCAACATAGTTGGCCTCGACCAGAAAACTGAGTCTACGGTCGAAGCTCCCTTCGTTTTCACTGTAAGCTACACCCCCTCGATTGCGCAGCTCAGCGTGAAGGGAAAAGCTCAGGTAACAGGTGACAGGTCCGAAGTTGTCCAGATGACTGAGGAACACAAGAAGAACAGACCACCCCCCCAGACAGTAATCCAAGCAGTCTCAAACATAGCCATGGCAGAGGTCATCATCATGTCGAAGAGCCTTGGAATCCCGCCCCCTCTGCCCCCAATCGGCCTCCCCTCAGAAGCATCTCCAACCCAGCCCATCCAAAGGAAAGAACCAAGATATACGACCTGAGATTTCCAATAACGGACCTTCTCCAATAAATTGGAGAGATGGCATTCCTCCAATAAATTGGAGTGCTTCACCTCCCGCGGTTCAACCTCATCTTGAGGCGAAAAACCACCCTTTTCCCGAGCCATTCTGTTACCATCAAGGTTACCAAATACGTTACAAGCCCAAGAATGTCGAAGACAAATCGTTCTCGCGACACAAAAGTGGTCTTTGAGGAGAAGACCCGAGGGACCGATTATTCTCACAGAATTGTTGGTACGGTTGGACGCCTGCGTGAATTCCTGAGGAGAAATCTGCACTTGCATTGCGCCATCAGCGCTAATGCGCGCGTATTTGCTAAAAGTGCAGTTTTAGCTCCATCCGAAGAGCACGCGTAGGATTTCCCACTTGAGAATAAGTAGAGATGGACGAGGAGAAACGCGGCTAAGCGACGCACACAAGAATCGGATACTGGAGCTGGCCGAGAATTCGCCGCGAGATCAGCTACTATTGGGACTCCAACTTGAGCGAGGGTGGCGAATCGGAAGTATAGTCGGCTGCCACAATGAAGTCACGTATACGAGGAAAAGGAGTGGAGAGAAAGCTGTCTGCTTCGTGAACCTGCCGGGAATAAGGAAGGAAGATGTCGGGCACGAAACGATAATGATTCATTTCAAGGGGGGAAAAACAGAGCCTGACTATCCTGGAGAGAAATGGCTTAGACTTGCACAGGAACTAGCGTCGAAGGTTCGCAAAGGTGAGAGAATTATTCCTCTTACCGAACAGCACGGTACAAACATTCTGCGAAAGTATGCAAAGCTCGCGGGGGTTCCCAATTGGGATCGCCTACACAATCACCGTCAACGGGCCTATTTCGGCACTTACTGGGCTAGGAAGACCGGCCGGGACTATTGGAAGGTGCAGAGCCTCATGGGGCATAAAGACTTGAGAGCAACTGCTGTCTATGTCGAAGAGCTCTCTCTCGAAGAGAAGAAACAGCTCCTGGATGGGACCTAGACAGTCCCGAATGACGTCCTACTCCATTGGACGCTTCAGAAAGGAGATTCTTGCCCGCGAGATCCCGTAAGCGAATGTCGCCTTAGTCATCATCGCGATCTGATCACCGTTCAACTACGATTTTACTTACGTAATATCGTTGCGTCGTCACAGCGAAAAAGCAATAGTTAGACAGCGCACTTGCCCACCATAAGGATTAAAGGCAGAACCAAGTTCTCGCGAATTCAAGTGAATCTTCGATGCCACGCAGAGCCGCTCGCGGGCCGCCGAAACAGAAGACGACCATTCTGTTCAAAGCAGGGAATCTCCCAAGCAACCCGGAAGAGCTCTTTCGTCGAGTCTTCTGGAAGAGTGATTTTCTAGCTGGGGAGGCCCACAACTTCTGGCGAGAGGTCAAGAAGGCTGAACCGGCGGGCTTACCAATCCAGGCGTGGAAAGACTGGATCAGTAAGCGTGGGATGAGCGTGGGTCAGTTTTACAACATGATCCACGGACTTGTAGGGGCCGGGTTCATTGAGAAGAAGGATTCGAGGTGGCATCTAAGCGGTGGCTTCCTCCGAGAACTTGAACAGATGATCACAGTATACTCGACTGAAAGCGGGCTAAGATATCAATTAGCTTAGGTCGCAACTTGAGCAGCCAAAACGGATTACAGAATCCTCGTACGGACTCTCTTCTTCAGTCTGCCTCGCGGATCAACCTCGCCGCTTCGAATTCTGCTGTCAGAGACTACCTCGCCATCATCAGCTCTAACCATCCGGACCACACAGAGCCGAAGAGGCTTCAGTCCACGGTTCCGCCGTAACTGGTTTAGCCGTAACCCGTTCTCTCGAGTTTCTTCGCTGACCACAACAGCCTCGAGTCGTCTCCTTCGGATCGCGGGTCCGAACGAATCCTTCAGCTCTGAGATTCTAGCTCGCTCAAGCCAACCGTAGGCTTTCAATAACTGCCGGAGATTTCGTCTTCTAACAGCGAATGTCCTCACGGGATGATCCTTGCTAAGCTTAGAAACCAGGCGATCTCCCGTCACCCCGACGAAAACCAGTTCCCCAAGCTCGAAGGCCTTAGCCAGCAATTTCTCGTGACCAATATGCAGAATGTCGAATGTGCCTCCCACCGCGACTGCTCGATATCGAAACCTCGTTTTTGACAGAGCGACACCCGTCCAAGTATCACTATCAAAGAAATTTTGGAATAAAACATAGCTGCCCATAGTTAATCCCTCCAGTTTTCCGAACTCCCCTGGGGGACGTCAACTCAAGATTCGGGTTAAACGTCGGGAGCAGAGTCCTTTACTTTGTCTTGGTTGGAGGGCAGATATACCCATATGCAACCTTGGGACGAGAAAATGCGGATTGATGAGCTCATCTCGTTGGCCTCCTCGCTCAAGATATCGCTTTTGCATTCAAAGGCAAGCGACCCAGTAGAAACCCAAAGGCCGCAACACTTGTGGCTGCCCGATTGCTCAAGCCCGCTTAAAGGTGAAACCTGGGAAAGTACGCCTTCGGTGCGATGCCTACCGGAGGACTGACCTTTGTTCGCATCCTTCCAGACCGTCGGAGTACCTCAATCTGCAGGCTCTAACAACACTACAGCAAACCATTTCTAGCGTGGAATTCACGGACTGGCAGAAAATCACACTCATTGCGTTTTCGGCACTCCTCATTGCACTTCTTGCCTGTCGCTCAGGACGAAGGGTACGCTCACGTTCGTTCTCAAATGCTTAAATTAGGTGCTTGCAAAATCCACTAGGGCCACAAAGATCAACCCTCTCTTGCATGGCAGGTAGCCCGGGGGAGATTCGAACTCCCGTCAGCAGGTGACTCCTACCTTATCCCGTGAGGGATCCAGAGCCAACTAGGGACGCTTTCATGTCTGGCCCGTAACGTCCATGCTATGCTAGACCACTACACCACCGGGCTACGAAGACTCGGGTCTAGCCAGGTATTCATAAGGGGTTTCCGCGTGAGAACCAGAGGTTCCCTATATACTTGTCGAAAGGCTTATATGGCATACGGCGTGCACGCTTTCACTTTCCTAACGTGAGCCTTCGGCACGACAGACTCTACGCGGTTCGACGCTCTGACCGAGGCTTGGGAAAGTTGGAGAGCGAACTTCACGACCACCCCAACAGCTCCTGGTAGAACCCCTTCGAGAATTCATGTCTGCCCAGAATGCGGTAGCGTAAATCTCATCGAAGATTTCGACCAAGGGGAGACGATATGTCAAGACTGCGGGCTCGTGCTGTCTCAGAATCTGATGAGTCGCGGGCCAGAGTGGCGTGCTTTTACAAAAGAGGAGAAGGACGAGAGAGGACGCGTAGGTATACCCACTTCATTTTCTATTCACGACAAAGGTCTCTCCACAGTCATAGACCGTGTCAATAGGGACGCGTTTGGCCGGCAGCTTCCCATGGAGACCAGGATGGAGATGCTCCGGCTTCGCAAGTGGCAGATCCGTACTCGAGTACATTCGTCGTCTGACAGAAATCTAGCGCAAGCGATGGCAGAGCTGGATCGCCTTACCGACAAGCTACACGTGCCCGCCAACGTGAAAGAGAGCTCAGCTGTTGTGTACCGGAAGGCTTTAGATAACGGACTAGTGAGAGGCAGGTCTATTGCCGCCATTGCTGCGGCGTCTCTCTACGCCGCCTGTAGATCGTCTGAAACCCCTCGGACATTAAAGGAGGTAGCTGCCGCCAGCAGAATCAAGAAGAAGGATGTCGCTAGATGTTACAGGCTGCTTTTGCGAGAACTCGAAATGTCCATGCCTGTGGAAGATCCGATTCGATGCATTTCGAAGATCGCGAGTAGAGCCGAAATTTCAATGCAGACTCAGCAATCAGCGATTAGAGTCTTGAAAGATGCGAGGAAGAAGGGTGTCGTGGCGGGCAAGGATCCGATGGGTCTGGCCGCGGCGGCGTTGTACGTCGCTTGCGTTCTAGAGAATGAGAAGAAGACTCAGAAGGAAATCGCAGAGATTGCAAATGTGACTGAGGTCACAGTACGAAATCGGTACAAGGGCCTAAAGGACTCCCTTGGACTGCCCGCCTGATGGAAAGTAGGCTTAGCGAAGATACTGGCGCATGTTCTGAACGTTGTTGAAGACAGTGCTCCACTGCGGATGCGCAGCAACCCCTCCGCTGCTAAACCCGTTGAGAGCTATAGAGAACTTAACTCGAGGATCGCGCGAGTAATAGTAGATAATGTCCAACTTCCTCTTGGGCGTTGCATTTGAAAGGCTCCTTTTCAGCGCGTTGAACAGATATTTGTTGAAGAACTCCAGCTCAATCGAAACGGAGATGCGTTCGCTCATTCTCCCACTTTAAAGCATCTCTGAGTACGCTAGTCTTGAATATTTATGACTATACCTTGGAACCGACACTCCTCCTTGT
>VBBB01000157.1:11901-15945 GCA_005882955.1 Candidatus Bathyarchaeota archaeon
CGTTCACGTAAAATACCCAAACTTACGCTCCGGCTCGTGCTTTGCGCCACCCGTCGCTAGTAACAAGCTCGATTTTAGCCCCTAACAATAGGAAGTCCATCGGAAGTCAGGATGCAAGAAAGGCAAACTATTTTCCTTATGCTCGTCGGAACTTGGTTATTCTGGTTCGTGCTCTTCCTTTCGATAGGAATCTGATCCGAGAGGCTTCAAGGCACTCTTAAATACGCAAGAACATCATGTGTACCCGTGGACGACCACAAAGGAGTCTCAGGCTTTTAGAATGGCCGATGTTTGTTCGACCTGCGGCCTGCCTAAAGACCTATGCGTTTGCAGCACCATCAGCATGGAGCAGCAGACCGTAAAAGTCCGAATGGAAATGCGCAAATGGGGCAAACCAGCCACCATTGTCGAAGGCATTGACGGAAAGAGCGTCAACCTCCCAGATCTTGCAACCAAATTGAAGACATATTGCGCCTGCGGCGGCACTTCCAAGAACAATGCTATCATTCTCCAGGGGGACCATCGGGACAAGGTCAAGAAGGTACTAGTGGGCTATGGCTTCCCAGAAGCTAGCATAGAGCTGCATTAGGCGAAAGAGCTGTCGGCTCTACTCGACGTTCTTCGCTCCCTCTCTAAGAGTGGACAGGGCCCGCTCTCATGCCCTCAATGCGGAGCTCCGGTGAAACGTTCGCGGGCACCCCTAGAGGGATGGATTCTTCCAATCCGGTATCTATGTGAAGAATGCGGCTACGCCGGGTTCCTCGCGTTGGAAAAGGAACAGCATGATGAGTAGGATGACTGCCACAGCTGAAATCTTTTAGTTTATCTTGCGACTCCACAGCTCGACAGCCTGCTTCAATCCTTCGTCAAGGGAGTAACGTGGGTGCCAGCCAACTTCTCTACTGATTCTTGTGTTGTCTAAAACGAGATATGCTGGCCGTTGTGGATAACCAGGCGGATACGTTCCAAGGACGAGCTTTCCCTTGAATCCTGTTAATCCTGACAGTTTCTTAGCGAGTTCTACATTTGTAACAGGATTGCCCGGGGACACGTTGTAGACTTCGCCGATTGCTTTCTCGGATCTTGCTACGTCCAAGTAAGCATCGACGTGGTCCTCGGCGAACATATAGTCGCGAATCGAGTCAGGCGCACCGATATAGCAAGTCTCTCCCATCAACATCTTTGAGATCAAATACTCGGTGTAGAAGCCGCGCTCCCAGACCCTGCCATAGCTGTTGATCGGTCTCATCACCGTTCCTCGCAAGTGGTAGATCCTGTTCGCCATTTGGACATACTGATCAGCGGCGGCCTTCGACACGGCATAAGGTGACGCTGGGTTGAGGAGCGCACTCTCCGGGATAGCTCTATCGGCTGGTTGCCAACCGTAAACTTCTGCAGTGGAGGCAGCGATGAGCCTAGTATTCGGCGACTGCTTAACGATCGAATGGACAAGGTTCACCGTTCCATCAAAATTGATTCCGATGTATGGATAGGGATCGTCGAATGATAATCGTGAAATCTCACAAGGTCGCCTTCAATTAGGTGAATTTTGGGAACAATTTTTTCTATTCTCTTCAGTTCTCTCTCCGACGAGTGTCTGACTAGCCCGTAGACATCGTCTCCCTGCTCCACTAATTTCGTAGCGAGTATTGAACCGATGAATCCAGTTATCCCCGTGACGAGAACATTCAATCTGCTTGATTCCTTAACTGCTTCTCCGCGTTTTCAAGCTCTCTTAAGGAATTAATCGTAATGAACGATCCGCCATGCCTAAACGCGCCCACTTTACCTACCTTTGATAGCTTGGGAAAAGCTGTCCTTTCAATATCACCGATTCGAGGAAGGTGCTCAACGATCTCGTGTTCAAACACGTAGATTCCGGTGGAAATATTCACGTCTTTCAAAAGAGGTTTCTCTATGAAGCCTCGACAGTAGTCCCGTTTGTCCACTTTGACCAGTCCGAAGGGAAGCCGCGGGTGGACAACAGCGATTGTGGACAGCGGACCGTTCTTCCGATGTTTCGCGAGCATGGTCTTGAGCTTGAGGTCGGTGATCTGGTCGCCGTTCAGAGCGAAGAATGTCTGATCATCGACGTAACGGCTTATAGCTAGCCTGAAGCCTTCTCCTGTTCCTCCCGGTACTGTGTGGGCACTGTATTGGATACTCACACCGAAGCTTGCTCCGTCTCCAAAGAAATCGATTATCTGCTCCTTCAGATACGCGACACCCATCACAATGTTCGATACTCCATTTGCTTTGAGCCACTCGACTACCCATTGTAAAAGCGGCTTTCCACCTACTTTGACGAGACCTTTGGGCAAGTCTGCCGTTATGGGTCTCAGTCGAATACCTTCGCCACCTGACAGAACGACCGCCGTGGTTGGCCAACCGGTAAGCCTTGCCAATACTCTTATCGAGCACCCAGGCGTTACCGATTGGGTTTAAGCGTTCCACGCTGAAGACTCACGCGCAATCATAGCCCTCGTGTACGAGAGAGTGGAGATTCTTGTTTTTCCGCCCCTGTTTTTCTTCAGGTTTTCGAAATTGGGCTTTTTGAATTTCTGGACGTTGGTTAAGGAAAATGTGAATCTCGTATCATTTCGAACCTTTCAAATGATACTGGGTTAGGATACTCAGTCCGAATCCTCAGCCTGGGATCGGGGATGTCAATGACCGTGGGTTGACGGAGGGTTTTGGGACCTTCCCAGTAACAAAGAAATAATTAGATGGTCCATTCTTGCTCGAAGAGAAGTCGATGAGTGAAGAACCTCCGCCGACGAAATACGTCGTTGAGATCGTTGTGCCAGAGAAGCCGCCACCCACCCCAAAGCAGTTCGTTCAGGATTTGAAGGGTGTCGCCGGAGGGAAACAGATAGCTAGAATGAAAAAGGAAGCGGTCGCTTGCCCCGTTTTGAACAAGACCGTATCCTTCGTCCAGTGTTTTGCTTGTCCGAACTTCATTCGCAGAGTCAAGGGAAGAGTGGACTGCAGGGGTCTGCCTCTCCCGTCTGCGTAGAACAATTAGCCTAGGTACGTTTTTTGGGATTACTTCCGACCTGAGGGCTAAGTGGTGCCGGTATTATCTCAAGCGTTTTGTCGGCCAGGGTCTTATCCCCCAGAATGGGATCGAGTTGGACAGGACTAGGTCAAAGGTTACCTTGGGACCGTTCTAGATAGAGCACAAGCATTGTCAGTAGATAATTGAATGGTGTGCTCACTCCCGCTTGGCTTCCCAGCCGAGTGATCGAACCGTTCAGTTGTATGATCTCAGTTTTTCGACCTGCTTCAATATCTTGGAGCATCGAAGATTTGTTCCTCGATGTCATAGCCAAGACTTTTTCGAACATCTGTCTCGGCGCGGGCCTGAGAGCAATCCCGTTTGCATGGGCTACGGCCGTACCTTCGTAAATTACCTTCGAGGCAATATCTCGGAGCTGAGGTGTCTTGAGTACATCCCCATTCTTGACACGAGCTATACCTTAGCCCAGAGTACTCCATTGATATTATTGCTGATGAGTGTAGAGAAGCCGGCTCTGCGGAACGCCCTCTCAATAGCTAGGCATCGTTCAGAGTGCCTACCGTTCATTTCTCCGATCCATGTCATCCCACTTCCGGTATGAGTCACGCTGCCTGGCCCAGTCGTCAAGGCGGCCTCAGTAGTTGTTCCAGCAATAATCGAATCTGACCTCAAGCGAGCCTCCAACGTCTCAACATTTCCTAGTCCGTTCTGAAGACTCAATACTGGCACATTGTGCATGGCTGATTTCATGAGAAGTGACGCGACTCCCTCCGTGTCGTAGGCTTTCACTGTGATCAATACAAGTTCTGGCTTGTCATACTTTGACAGCCTCGTCCGTGTTGTGATGCGCGTGCGGACAACCTTTCGCGAGGGCTCCCGAATTCTAATGCCCTTCTTCTCAATGTCGGCTGCGACACTTCTCGTGTGATGGATCAGTAGAACGCTCTCTCCGGACCTTTGCAGCCGGCCTCCGAAAAGACAGCCGATTGCTCCAGCACCGACAACGGCGATCCGCAAAAGTTTAG
>VBBB01000158.1 GCA_005882955.1 Candidatus Bathyarchaeota archaeon
CCATTACGTTACCTAGGAAGTCGTCCCAGTAGCCGGCAACCCAGCCTCCATGTTTGAATCCGCCCGAGGAGTCTTCTTCAGGTCCTCCGGGAGCCTGCATGACACCGTCGAGTGTGACAAAAGTAAGGACCGCAAGCTTCCTCGTCCTAGATCGCCTCGCTCGATTTCTAGAGAGATTTCGATAATCAGCACCTAAAAAAGGTGGCGAGAGATAATCTGTGCTGGTCCTCCCGGATCAGACGATAATACGCTATCAGACAACGTTTTGATTCTCCTCTCAACCATCGAGGCCGCCTTGGGTATCGTGTTGATGAACACTGAGGGTCCTGTGTCGAGAGAATACCAGACTGGGACCCCCTCCTCCAAGCGAAGCTTGTGTACCTCTTCCATGATCCGGATCGACAACGGGCTAACCAGGACCGTCTCTAGTCTGCCCGTCATAGTAATCGCATGGAGGTTCAACGTGTCTACCTCGGCAAGCCTAGAGACCTCTGAGGCATCCTTTCTCGCTATCGCGCGTCTCATCTTCTGAACGACCCCCTTTACGTATGCTAGCCTTGCTTTGAAGAACGGAGACGTCAAAACGTCTGCGTGGGCCCTGTCAGTCTTGATATTCGACGGAATCGGAACAATCAGCGTCCTCAAGCCGATAGAACTCGCAGAGGCAAGCTGCTCAGCATACGATCGTCCCTTCCTGTTCGCATACCATATCGAGAATCCGCCCACGAGACTCCGCGTGGCAGACCCGGCTCCAAGTCTGACGACCTCGGACAGTTCCCGAGGCTCAAGGCTGAGCCCCAGAGCCTTTGAACTTGCAAGGCCTAGAGCGGCAAAACCAGACGCGGAGAAGCCCAGACCCTTCCCTTTGACATTCGCGTTCCTCGACTCGACTCGAACCCGAGTCTTCTGGCCTCCCAGTTCTCTTAGCTTATCGATAACAACACGGGCCCTCAACTCTTCGCCTGTCGTCGGAACAGTTCCATTGATCAGTATTCTGTCTCTCTGGAGTCTATTCCCCGTCTCCACCGTCGTAACTGTGTCCAGCGATTTCATGCAGACAGAGATACTGTCATGGTAGGGAATCCGTAATTTCGCGTTCTTCAGGCCATGATACTTGACTAGTCCCTGGATAGCATACGCGCGCGCCGAAACCTTCAACGTGGCTATCCTATGACGCCAGTCGCTCGCGCAACCTTCTCCGCCGCACCCTCGGTAACCCCCGTCTCGCCGAGGATCGTATACCTCTCCGGCCTCAGACTATGAGCCATCGTCAATGCTTTGACTACTTGTTCCGGTGATACTTTCAGCTCCTTGGCAGACGACGGCGCGCCTATCTCCTGGAGAAATTCCCTGATCGATTCCCAGTTGGACCCGTGAAGATAAGCGCACATTATCGCTCCCACACCCGTCCTCCCACCATGCAGACTCGTCTCACCCGCCACAATATCCAGCGCGTGGCTGAAGAGATGCTCGGCACCACTACATGGCCTGGAGCTACCCGCAATACTCATCGCAACACCACAACTGATCAATGCCTCCACCACTGTGCGGACTCCCTCTTTGCTACGCTCAATGATCTCCTTCGAGTTCTTCGTGACCAGTTCTGCGCTCATCAACGCTAGCTCCGCAGCGTAGTCGCCATAGTATTCGTTCTTCAGCTTGTGAGCAAGCTGCCAGTCCTTCACAGCGCTATACTTCGCCACAATATCGCCGCACCCAGCCGCCAGGAGATCATAGGGCGAATCGGCTATCACACCAATGTCGCCAATGATTGCTATCGGGGCCTGTGCCCGGATCGAATATGGCTTGGGACCACCCTTGATGGAAGCGTATGGACTCGCGATTCCATCGTGGCTCGCGGCCGTTGGAATACTCATGAACGGAATCGACGCTTTCGCGGAGGCTAGTTTGCCCAGATCGATATCCTTCCCCCCGCCGACCGCAAGTACGATAGACGGCTTGGTCTTCTTGATCATCTGTACGATCTGATTGAGGGAGGCCTCAGTCGATTCTTTGACTATGATGTGTTCCACACGAAGCCCAGCCTTTGTAGCGGACTTGGCGACTCCAACCCCTGCGAGAGGATACGTTATCGGTCCAGAGACTACTAGGGCGGTGCCGTGAAACCCTTGCTTGGTGCAGATCTCGCCTACTCTGTCGAGGATGTTGACGCCGACGATGACCTCTCTCGGAAGCTGCATGTAATGGATCGATTCATCAGATTCCAGCCTTCGATCACACCGCCAATACGATTACGACGGCAATCAAGAACGTGGCAATTTCAAGCCTGTAGAATGATCTTCCAATCTGCCTTGCGATCCGGCCTATGAACCCGGTTATCGACTGGAAAGTTTCCGAGCCCAACACTTGAAGCTGCAAGGAGAATTTAGAGAAACCAGCTGATGACTCTTCTAGATTACTCATCGCCTTCTGGACTGTCTGAGTTATCTTTGTCACAAAGGCGGCAGTTGGCAGAGCGCTTCCCACTGGATAGTATCCGAGAGGCGATCGGACAAGGCCAGTAACGAGGTGAGTGTCAGTCGTCATAACCTCAGCGTCGCTCACTCCTGTTTCTCTCATCGATTGAAGGATATGGTCGCGGAGACCTTGCTGCATATTGTTTCCATCTATCGTGATGTAGGATGCGGTGTCATTCTCGGTCTTCACTACCATCGCGGACAATCCTCCGGGGCCGATCCCGTCTTTGAGCGTGTAAGAATCCAGAGCGTCGTATGCAGATCCGACACTGAAAGGTCCCTGTGACGACGCCTTCAACCTGCCAAGCACTCTGATCGCTGCCGCGACGATGCGGTCAGCCTGGAGAGGTGTTATAGAAGTTTGACCCACGATACTATTATGAGCGTCGACAATGAGCACCTCGAACCCGAGCCTCGACGCCTCCCTCTCGATGTCTGTAGACACCGAGGTCGGCAAGTCCTCCATCTCCATAGGAGCTAGTGTAATCGTAAGCAGCACGATATTCCCAAAGACTTGGCCCGAAACGATAGCCTCTTCCTCCTTTTCTCGAATCATTAAGGAGGCTTTGCGGATCCGGTGATCCGAGGGATAGTTCTTTCTCGCCGCTGAGAGAAGTCTATCGATGTCCCGGTGGGAGACGATGTTCAGCTTATGGTTCGAGATTCCATGTGGCACCTGGACGACACCATGTTGCGATTCTTCCAATGACTGTTTCAGCTCGGAAGGGAGACCCCCACTCCCCATGTCCCGATACGGTCCGGGATGAAAGTTGGACACGACAAACGACGCTTTCGGCCTCGATCCCTGTCCAGAGAAGCTCAGAATCTTCGTCTCAATCGACCCTTCGGTCGAGAGAGTCAAGAGTCTCTCCTCGAGAGCGGTTGGGGTCTTGCGCAACCAGTGGTGAAGGAACGATCTGAATAGCCCCATAGGAGAAGAACCGATCTCTGATCTTCCGGACACTTCCACTCGATGGATGATGAAAGAGACTCCTGAGCCCGACACGATTGAGCAGGTGACTAGTAAGACCAGGACCTTTGGAAGCAGCGTTTGGAGAGGCGTAGCTGGCGAGACAAAGTAGCCTAGAGCAAGAAACGACGCCGCAATCAGAATCGGCGTTGTAAGCGCGGCCGAGAGTTTTCTCCAAGCGGCAAGAGAAGACATTGCGTCGGTCGACAAGAATCGGATGGGAAGGGAGACGGCCAGACCGACCAGAAAACCATACTCCCAGAG
>VBBB01000159.1 GCA_005882955.1 Candidatus Bathyarchaeota archaeon
TCACGCTATTGAATCGGACTTCTGCTGAGGTGGCGAAAGAACTGAAGGCTAGGCCGCGAGAGGCCCCGAGCTAAATGTCCGGGGACGACTACTCCGACGAAGAACTGCGCCGACGTAGAATGGCCCAGATGCAACGGGCAGCCTCTGATGATCAACGACGGGCTCAAGCCCAGCAACAAGTAGAGAGACAGAAACAAGCAATAATCCGGAAGATTCTCACACCCGAAGCAAGACAACGCCTCACAAATATCAGAATGGTAAAACCGGAGTTCGCTGAAGAGTTAGAAATGCAGCTCATACAATTAGCGCAGGCCGGAAGGCTCCAGAGCCAAGTAACCGATGAACAGCTGAAGAAGACCCTGGTCCAGCTCCAAGGTCAGAAAAAAGAGATCAAGATCAGGAGAGCCTAACCATGGCGCGTCACAAACCTTCAGGAAAGAAGAAACACCTGTCACACGCTCTCAGGCAGGCCCAACCCGTACCCTCGTGGGTCGTAGCAAAGACCGAGGGAAAAGTCCGACGAACACCCAAGCAGAGACACTGGAGAAAGACAAAGATCAAGGTGTAGACGCCCACGAGCAAAGAGAAGAAACCGAAGAAAAAGGCAAAGGCCACCTCAAAGAAAGAAAAAGTCAAGGCTTCAAAAAAGAAAGACGATTCTCTGGTCGAGAAGCCAGAAGAAGTGTCGCCTGTGAAAGAGGAGATCGAAGAAAAGCCGGAAGAGATCTCCGAGGAATCCAAGAAGGAAATTGAAGTTCCAGAAGCGCCGGAAGCTCCTGCTGAACCTGAGGAGCCTGAGGAAGAGGAGCTGGAGATAGTCGAAGAAAAATTCTATGATCTCAATCTCCGACGAATATGGAACGCTCCAAGAGAGAAGAGGACTCCAAGAGCTGTCCGATTCCTACGCGAGTTCGTAGCTCAAAGGATGAAGACAACCGAGGTGTCGCTGAGTGAGGAGACGAACAGTATGCTCTGGCAGCGAGGAATAAGCAAGCCTCCCCGGAAAATCCGAATCAGAGTCGTGAAGGACAAGGAGGGGAGGGTCATAGTCTTTCCAGGCGAGGGAAAGAGCCGTGCCAGTAATACTGTCTGATATTTTCGGAGATCCGAACGTAGGAATATTCTCCTTCGCCAACGAGAAAATCGCAATCCTACCAGCCGGAACTTCTGAAGGGAAGCTTGCCAGATTCAAGGAAGCGCTTGGGATCGAGGCATACGGAATAGGCATTGCAGATTCAAGACTGGTCGGAATATATCTGAGCGGTAACTCTAACTCCATCCTGCTGCCATACATCGCAACCGAAGAAGAAATCTCCAAGCTACGTTCAACGGGAGCTCGCGTCACGATAATAGAGGAGAAACGCACCGCCCTCGGAAACATCATCCTATGCAACGACCACGGAGCAGTTGTAGATCCACGGCTGAAACCCCGGACAGTGTCGGCGATTGAGGAGGCTCTGAAAGTCCCAGCGAAACCAGGCACCATCGGAGGGCTCCCCCAGATCGGGTCTCTCGCCACAGCTTCGAACAAGGGGGTATTGGCTAACCCAATAATCGATGAATCCGAAAAGAAACACATCTCCGAAGTTCTCGGGGTGCCGGTCTCAGTCGGAACAGTAAACTCAGGAGTGCCATACCCAAGGTCAGGGATCGTCGTAAACTCAAGAGGCGCAGTAGTAGGCTCACACACCCTCGGCGCAGAACTTCTAGCCCTCAGCAGCGTCTTCCAGACGGATTAGGTTAAGTACGGCCGAGCATCCCAATCGTCCGTTTCCAACAAGTGGTCATCTATGAGCGAAGTGAAGCTGTACAAGATTACAGGCGATCTCAGGAAGAGAGGCGAGAAGCTCCACTTCACGAAACAAATCAGAGCCCTCAAGAAGGAACATGCTCTTCAGAGCCTCTACGCGGACATGGGAAGCAGGCACAAAGCCAGAAAGTTCGATATCACAATCAAAACAGTCGAAGAGATCACTGAACCTGGAGAAGGCGCCTAGTGGCCACCGCTAGAAGGCAAACCTCTCCGCGACAAATCGCCCCGCCGAGACAGCCTCCTCAGGCACCGAGCATCGACGACCAAATGCGTCAGATTCTTGTAGAAATACGGTTCCTCGAAAACTCTGCACGTGTCCTCCAGTCCAGGCTCGATATCGTAACCGCCGCGCTTTCCGAGACCCTCACAGCAATATCGACACTCGAGGGCACGAAGGGGAAACCCATCGACACTGATACGCTGCTACCTATCGGGTCTGGCAGCTTTGTGAAAGCGAAGCTGGCGGATTCTCAGAATATTATCATCGGGGTCGGTGCTGGGGTCTGCATCGAGAAGCCTCTCGAAGACTCGATGAAGGATCTCAGACTGAGATCAAGCGAACTGGAGAAGGCGAGAGTTAGCGTTACTCAGCAGCTCACCCAGGTCCTAAACCAAGTAGAAGACTATCGAGCACATCTCAGTGACATGGCTGGGAAGAAGGGTGGTGGACCGGTAGAGATTGTTTGACAGGCTCAGAGCACAATTCTCCAACCTTTACGATCGAATCGCGAAGACCGAATTAACGGGAAAAGGTCTAGATAACGTCCTCGACGAATTCCAATTATCTCTCATCGAGAACGACGTCGCAGTATCCGCCGCCGACTTCATCAGCAACGAACTAAGAGAGAAACTGAAGGACGTTCAGTTCGCCCGATTCACCGATCCTCGGACAAGAGTAAAAGTCATCCTCCAAGAGGTCCTACTCTCACTTCTCCAGAGAGCGGGCCAACTCGACATATTCGCGCTGATCGACAAAAAGAAGAGCATCGGAGAACCCGCAGTACTGGTCTTCATAGGAATCAATGGCACTGGAAAGACAACGAGTCTAGCAAAACTCGCGCACGTTCTCCAGAAAAAGGGCCGAAGTGTGATTCTGGCGGCTAGTGACACATACCGCTCTGGATCGATAGAGCAACTCGAAGAGCATGCTCGTCGTATCGGAGTGCGCGTGATCAAACATCAGTATGGAGCAGACCCCGCGGCCGTTGCGTTTGACGCGGTGAACTACGCAAAGGCTCACAGGATAAACGCGGTGCTGATCGATACAGCGGGAAGGATGCAGAACAACAAGAATCTTCTCGAAGAGATGCGCAAGATCGTGAGAGTGACAAATCCAGACCTAACAATCCTTGTTGTGGACGCGCTGACAGGTAACGACGCTGTCGAACAAGGTAAGGTCTTCTCAGAAGCTGTAAAGATCGATGGAATCATTCTTGCAAAACTTGACGCGGATGTAAAGGGAGGAAGCGCGATCTCTCTATCATACATAATGGGAAAGCCGGTTGCCATGGTGGGCACTGGACAGAAATACGATGATCTCGAACCGTTTCAGG
>VBBB01000160.1 GCA_005882955.1 Candidatus Bathyarchaeota archaeon
CCGAGAAGATCAGAAACTCTCTCGGAGTCAAAGTGAAAATCCTACCGATGACCGACCATATGGTAGCGACCAAGATCAAGACCCCTCGTGGAGTACTGGAATTCCAGGAATACTTTGTCAAGAGGAAGTTTCAAGATAGGGTTGAGGATGTAACATACGAGGGAGCAGCGCATGCCACACCCGGTCCGGGTGTGATCCCTGCGATAGAGAAGACGGACCTCATCATTCTATGTCCCAGTAATCCGATTTTGAGCATAGGGCCGATTCTAGCGATCCCTGAGATTCGCAACAGCGTTGCAAATACACGCGCGAAGATTGTAGGAATCAGCCCGATTGTCGGAGGAAAAGCAATCAAGGGACCTCTGGACCAAATGATGGAGAGCCTGGGGCTGGAGGTCTCCCCCTTCGGCGTCGCCCAGCTCTACAAAGGGCTGATGCGAGGATACGTAATTGACGACGTAGATCGAGCGATTATCTCCAAGATTACGAGTCTTGGCATGAGGGTTATCGCAACAAAGACGGTAATGGATTCTGAAGAAGCCAAGTCTAAGCTAGCGGAAAACACGTTGAAGTTTGCAGAGACCATCTCATGACCGATAACTGGGCAGTAATCCCCGTAAAGGGGCTTACAGAAAGCAAAACAAGACTCTCAACCTCTCTTCAAGGGGATAAGAAAAGGATTCTCGTCGAAGCGTTATTGGAGGATGTTCTTTCATCTATAATTCGATCCAGAGTTTATGAAACAGTCATGCTAATTTCCCCCGACGAGAATGTCGGCAGCCGATTTCGATCGCAAGAAGTCTCTTTTCTCAAGCAAATCGGCCTCGGTCTGAATCGCGCAATAGAACAAGCGAACAGATTGGCGACCCAAAAGCACGCTCGATCCCTTACCACTGTCCTAGCTGACATTCCATTGGTGGACCCTGGCGATTTCAAGGAACTCCTTAGCATAGGCCCCTCCCTCAGAAAGGTAGTGATGGCTCCGTCGTTAAAGGGGGGAACCAATGTAATGTTGACCTCGCCTCCCGGCGCAATCTCCCCCAGCTATGGAAGATGGAGCTACTCCAAGCATCTTCGTCAAGCACAGATTAGTGGGCTGAATGCCTATTCGATCTCCAACAGCCGCATTTCCTTTGACATTGACACCGTGTCAGACGTGATGGAACTTAGGCGACGCGATCCAGAAAGCAAAACAGCCTCGGGAAGAGCGGCAGAAATGTTGACACTAGCCCTAAGTCCAACGAGAATTAGATAAGGCCGAACCCAGACTGCCTACCCAATATTGAGTAGCAACGCTTTTATGAGTAGTTTCTTCTCCGCGCCCCATGGCCGTCTCAAGAACTTCAATGAGACCTACTGCGGTCCTGGCTGGAAGTGCTACTTTTGGGGCTCTTGCTTCACTCATAACCCTGGCCGCTCCACCGGCGTTGCAACCACCATTTCCGATCCTGTTTTACTTGAAGTTCGACGTCTCCGAGGTCGTCGATCTTAGCTCGTTCATGATCTTCGGTCCCACTGCCGGGCTGCTAACCGCTCTGATTCACGCCACGATACTTGGGACGGTTGCCGGGGGCGCGGGCAGTGGCCCATTTTTTGGTCCGAGCTTGAAGCTTCTCGGAGTTCTCTCAACTTACACTGGGCTGGTCTTGGCGTCAAGATTTGGAAAGCAGAGTTTGTTGAGAACTAGTCTAACGATGACAAGTTTGAGTCTCCTGAGTCGGGTAGCAGTCATGACCGTAGCGAATTATTTCTACATCGTATTTCTTGCGCAGACTGTCTTTGGAATTAACTACACGTACTTTGCCCAACTGGTCTTGAGCGAATCAGGCATCAACCTCACTGGCTCCGGATTGGTTCTCTACATCCTTGGACTGACCGCGATATACAACGCAGTTCATGCAGTCTTCTCCGTGGTTGTATCGCTACTTCTCGTGAACGCCTTGATGAAAAGAGCACCGAACTTGCTTCAATCGAGAGCCTGGATCACAAGAGTTCTCAATTCGGCATCGCGATAGGGCTATCTTAACTTCGCCACCTTAGCGGGCTTCTTCTTCGTGCTCTTCGAGATGGACCTCCGGTCTATGAGGTCCGCTTCCCCAGCTCCTGTTCCTATCAAGCTGACTGGAATGCCTGTGTCTTTTTCTATCTTCGACACGAAGTCCCGTCCTTCTTTTGGGAGATTTGAGTAGTCTCGGATTCCCTTTGCTTTGGGAAACAGAACATCGAGTTTTGTAAGAGCGATCTGAGTAGCCCCATTGAGTCGAACAGCGCGCTTGGCGAGTGTGAAGTCGAAGGGGGCAGCTCTTCGTTCACGTCCGGTAACGGTGCCGTGTTCCATCCAGCCCCGTCTCAGAACTTCTTCCCTGTCCAGTTGTCCTTCGAGAGGTCCTTCGCCTACTCGAGTGACGTACGCCTTGAAGATGATCATCACATCGTCAACGTCAGTCGGGCCTATCCCCACATCTGCACATGCCTGAGACGCGGTCACGTCCTTGGACGTAACATATGGATAGGTACCGTGGTAAAGACTTAGGAAAGTTCCCTGAGTTCCCTCAACCATCAGGTTCTTACCATTCGACAACGCTTTGTGAATCTCTCCGACTGTGTCAGTGATGTAGGGTCTCAACCTCGTCTCTTGTCTGGCCAATTTCACCATACGGAGCGCTCGTTCTGCATTGCATGCTCCTACACCGCTTTTGGTCGAACCGATCTTGTTCGAGAGATGATCGGATTCGCATTCCTGAGTCTTATGCCGCTCTTCCAGCATTGCGCACTGATAGTCGACGCTGATTCTATTCTCAGAGTCAGTTTCCTTGATCTCATTTAGGAGAATCGCGGTTTCTACCGGCACTCCCGGGCCTATCATCAGACGCGTAGAACGACTTACGAACCCGCTGGGTATGAGTCTAAGATGATACTCTTTCCCATTATGGAAGACGGTATGACCCGCGTTTGGTCCGTTTCCTCCTCTAACACATATGTCGGGTTTGTCCTTTAGGGCCAGGTAGGCTGCTATCTTGCCTCTAGGGGACGATTTGCATCGTCTTTCCCTTCGTCCCCAAAGAAACCCCCGACGATTACAGTACAGGGCAATTGGATTTCCGAGGGGGATGGTACGGAGGTTGAATAAGACTTTGGAAATGATTTTTTTCTCGAGAATGACCTAAAGAGACTAATGACTGTCCATTGATGATTGGCGGAAGAAATCGCGCCGCCCGGCTTGCTTCTGCATCGTGCTACGAATCATGGGAGTGCTCGTAGCCGGGAACTGGATGCGGTAGGTACGGGAAGACGGTCAGGAAGGGACTTGTGTTGGGTGGTTGTATCGGGTTTGAGTCTACCCCGTCTCCTACGAGAGCTGCTGCTCCATCGGGAGTGAAGCTTGGATCTACTAGG
>VBBB01000161.1:0-4471 GCA_005882955.1 Candidatus Bathyarchaeota archaeon
CTTCACTCTGCTAGAAGCAGAATTGAAAGTAGGAGCAACAGTCGCTGTTGAGGAAAGAATCTACATCGGCAGAGATCGAAGGGAGAAAGTCGACAGGATCATCAGCAGAATAAACTACGACCAGCTAACCGCTAACGCGAAGGCCGAAATCGTCCCGCTCATCGACGGGCTCGTAAAAAAACAGGATAAGCGCTTTGTCGATTTCTTCAACAACTCGCAGCCGGTAACCCCTAGAATGCATTCGTTGGAGCAGCTGCCTGGTATCGGAAAGAAGTCTATGTGGACGATAATCAACGCGAGGGAGAAGAAACCGTTCACTAGCTACAAGGAGATCCAAGACCGAACAGGCCTGACAGATGTCCAGAAGATCATAACGAAACGCATTCTCGAAGAGCTAAGCAGCGAAACCAAGTACCGCCTCTTCACAAGGACAGTATGATATTGTGGGACTGCACAATCCCCACCGACCATCGAAGAGACTAGGACAGAATTTCCTCCTCGACCCCCGCATCGCATTTGATATCGTTTCCAGCATCCACCCATCACAATCAGACACGGTCCTCGAGCCTGGACCTGGACACGGCACTCTAACCTGGTTGTTGCAGAAGAAAGTTGGGACGGTGATAGCGGTCGAGAAAGATCCCGTTCTGGTACGAGAGCTACGAGAGACCTTCAAGGATCATTCCAACGTGGTCATAGTCGAAGGAGACATTCTGAAGACCAGTCCATTGCCTGATTTCAACAAGCTAGTCAGTACTCCACCATATTACCTGTCCTCGAAGCTCGCCCTCTTTCTGTCTAAGACAAAGCTTGACGTCGCGGGCGTTGTGTTCCAGAAGGAATTCGGTGAAAGACTGCTCGCAGAGCCCGGGACCCAGGAGTACGGAAGGCTAACTGTGTCGGTTCGCAGGAGATTGAACATCGAGAAGATCAGAGAAATCTCACGCACAAGATTCCGGCCTATGCCCAAAGTTGACTCAATTCTTCTGAGAATGACCCCCCAGCAAAGCCTCAGACAGCTGGATGAGCCACTGTTTGAAGAAATCGTGCGAGGGGTCTTCACTCAACGTCGCAGACTGGTTCGGGGAGCACTACTTCACTTCCTATCGAAGAAGCTAGGACGAGAAAATGGAAGAAAACTAATGAGCGAAATTGCTTTTCCGGATTCGAGAGTCTACCAGCTTTCAATAGCCCAACTAGAAGACCTCAGCGAGCAGATTGCGCCAAGACTAGGCGGCAGAACCGCCTCAGAAGTTCAGAATGACCAGTAGGCCAACGGCAATGATATATGACAGCGAGAACGAACGACTGGTAAGTGGTTCCGAATGCCCATAACCGACGCAATGAAGAAACAGTTGGCTCAGAAGCACAGGCTGTTCTTCAAAATATGTCGAACGTGTGGGTCCAGAAACTCTCCAAACGCCTACAGATGCAGACGATGCCGGGGAGACAACCTCCGCTGGAAGAAACGAGAACTCGGCGCCAAGTAGACCTGTTAGACTAGTGTTGAACCAGAGCGGCCTTCTGCTGTTGTAGCAGTCTCGGCAACTCTGAAGGAACTTCGGCGACAAGGACTCCTACCTCGCTGAACCTCTTCATCTTCGCATCGGCAGTGCCCTCAGTCCCAGTTATGATTGCACCGGCGTGTCCCATTCTTTTTCCCGGAGGAGCTGCTCTTCCTGCAACATACGCCGCTACAGGCTTAGGATAATGAGTCTCGGCGATGTAGTTAGCAGCATCCTCTTCCGCCGACCCTCCGATCTCGCCTATCAAAACCACCGCGTTGGTCGACTTGTCCTCCCGGAACATTTTGAGAACGTCGACGAAGCTCAGACCCGTAACTGGGTCTCCTCCGATCCCAAGACATGTGGACTGTCCGATTCCCGCGTGAGTCAGATAAGACGCAATTTCATACGTCAACGTCCCGCTTCTTGAAGCAACCCCAACGCCTCCTGGGCTGAAGACATCGCCGGGCATGATACCGAGCTTGGCTTCGCCGGGAGTAATCACGCCGGGCGTATTGGGTCCAACAATTGTCGCTCCATGCTCTTTCGCATAGGCCATCAGGATCATACTGTCGCGAGCAGGAATCATCTCGGTAATTATTACGACAGGGTTTAGACCTGCGTCAATTGCTTCCATCCCTGCTTCTTTGGCAAATGGAGCTGGCACGAATATGATCGTCGCGTTTGCATCAATCTTCTCCAATGCAGAGGCAACTGTGTCGAATACGGGAACTCCTTGGGAGACTGTCGCGCCTTTGCCCGGAGTCACTCCTGCAACGATCTGTGTTCCATAGTCCAGCATGAGTCGTGTATGGAACGCACCCTGGTTCCCAGTGATTCCTTGAACGATTGCCCGAGTGTGTTTCCCAACGAGGAGGGTCATTTCTCACGCCACCTTCATGGCGACAACTAGCCGCGCAGCTTCATCCATCTTTTCGAGCGTAGTAATCCCAATAGAGTTCAGGATCCTCTTTCCCTCTTCGAAATTAGTTCCCTGCATCCTCACCACTAATGGCTTCTTCAATCCAACGACTTTTTTCACGTCCACAATCCCCTTAGCAACTTCATCACATCTCGTGATTCCCGCTAGTATGTTGACGAATATCCTGCTTACCTTCTGGTCCCCCTGAATTATCTGTAAGGCGGTCGCGACATGCTCAGCATTCGCTCCACCGCCGACGTCACAAAAGTTCGCAGGTTTTCCTCCGTAGTGGTTGACCATGTCGAGAGTTGCCATGACAAGACCCGCGCCGTTCCCCATTATTCCTATATCACCGTCAAGCTCGACAAACGCCAGGCCGTTCTCACGAGCCTTAGCTTCCAAAGGAGTCACCTCGCCACTAGCTTCTTTCGCCCGTTCTTGAAATTCTGGATGGCGAAAGAGACTGTTGTCGTCCACTATGACGCGAAGGTCCGCGGTGACAAATTTTCCATCATTAGTCTCAACCAGAGGATTGCTCTCGACAAGTTCGGCATCATAGATGACAGACAAACGATACAAGTTTGAAAGAAGATCAGTCAATGAGTTCAGACGTTGACCTGCATAGCCGAGCTTCAGGCCAACTTGCCTTGCATCGTATCCCCGCATGCCGAAAACTGGGTCTAGTCGATGATGAAGAATTTTTTCCGGACTCTGTTTCGCCACATCTTCAATATCGATTCCACCCTCATCTGAGGCAAGAACTGTCTGGCACTTGTTCGCTCGGTCTAAGACTATGCTCCCGAACAATTCCTTTTTGATAGCTAGCTTCTGCTCAACTAGGACCTTCTTCACCCTCTCCCCCTTGATCGTCATGTTGAGGATCTCGCTTGCCCGGTCACGCGTCTCGTCAGGCTTGGTGCCGAACTTGATACCTCCAGCTTTTCCTCTACCCGCGACCAAGACCTGGGCTTTGATCACAACCTCTCCCCCAATCCGCTTGTGAATATCTCTGGCCTCATCGGGCGTCGAAGCCAGCCCTCCTCTCGGTGTGTTGATTCCGAGGTTTTGAGCGAGGGACTTGGACTCGTACTCGAATAATTTCATGAGTTTCCCGGATGATTTTCAACCGAGAGTGTCAGAGTATTTGGCTATTACCTTCAGACATTGTTCAAGCGCAGGTGTTACGGAGTTTGTCTGACGATGCCCAATCGATCATCCTAGAAAATGTTAGGAGTGGAATAATAATTAGGTAAGTAACAAAGAATCCCAACACGAATAGCAACTCAACGATCCCAATCCAGGGTGGGACATTGCATACGTATGTCGACCCAACAGGGATCAAGAGTAGAGGACAGCCAGAAGGAGGCCCGAAAAAGAGAATGAATCCTGCGACCACCTATCACCCAACCCCCCAGCACTAGGGCGACTGCCAAGACCCTCCCTTGTGGGCTCAAGTCTTCTCGCGGCGATCTGCGAGAACAAGTATCCGCGGTGCGTCAATATAATCCGTTTGGTGAAGGTTTCGTCAGGGGACAGTTCTAGAAATCTCCAAAAACACAGGCGTCCCACCGTAACCCATTTATTATCCGGGAGACACCTGATGTCAAGCTGTCGGGTCTGCCGACAGGATCAGAATCCTTTGGATAATCACAGCGTCTCGAGAAAGCGTAAGAACAGAAGGCAACTGTCTGGGTCGACCGTTGAGACTACGGGGCTGAGGAAGCCTTGGTGAAAACTGTCCTTGACAACTTTTGCGTAAAGAGCGGTATTTTCTGTTCAAGGTGCGAAGAGAAGCTCAAGAAAGGCCAGATCTCAGACCTCGACGTTAGAGTAATCCGAACAATAACCGAGCTAGAGAAGGAGAATCCTACACTCCAAGACGTCACGTTTCACAAGGCAGTGGAGGCGGGGGACGTCATGGCACTCATGGTCGACCGGCGAGGGATGGACACATTCCTCTCATCAGGAGCCAAACTTGCTAAGTCCCTTGGCGACCGTGTTGGAAAGAGAGTCCGAGTCCTCAACTTCGGGGGAGACGAGCGCG
>VBBB01000161.1:4563-5753 GCA_005882955.1 Candidatus Bathyarchaeota archaeon
CCCGGAGAAACCCTCTAGACTTTGAAGTCGTCAAGAAGCTGGCTCGAGAACTCAAAGGTCTTACGTTGCGAATAGAGTTCGAAGACTACTGACAGCTCCTTGGAACATCCCACTCACGACAGCCAAGTAGTCGTAGTCGGAGCAGGCGTAGCCGGCTGCCAAGCCGCGTACGAAGCGGCAAAGAATGATGCGAAAGTCGTCCTTCTTGAAGAGCACCCCCAAGTCGGCGTTCCTAGTCACTGCTCTGGAGTAGTCAGCCTAAACGGATTATCACTGCTAGGGCTCAAACCGGACCCCATATTCACGCAGCGAACGATTCAAGGAGCCATCTTCAACCCACCAAAGGGAGAGCCGATCGAAGTCCGAACAAAGACCCCAGTTGCGATAATAATCAATAGAATGCGATTTGACCAATATCTCGCCAAGAGAGCCGTATCCGAAGGTGTAACACTTCATACCAAGACCCGAGTTTCCAAATTCGAACGCTACCCCAACCGCGGCGTCGGACTCTCAGTCCAAGATGGACCCGGATACAAAGGAGAGATAGTAATCGACGCCAGCGGTGCAGGCAGTCGACTCCCAGAACAAGCGGGACTGCGGGCCCCCGACTGGACTCAACTACTCCCAGGCTTGCAATACGAGCTAACCGAGACCAAGCAACAAGGGGACATGGTCGAACTCTTCTTTGGAAACCATCGAGCACCAGGGTTCTTCGCCTGGCGCATTCCGACAGGCGATCATAGTGCGCGAGTCGGGCTTGCCTGCCGGAAGGGGAACGTCAAGAAGCTGCTCGCCAAAGTCCAAAGTTGATGCGACGAAATCAGGATCCGTCCTAGTATCAGGACCTGTCGATAAGTGCTGGTCGGAAAACTTCCTGGTTGTAGGGGACGCTGCGGGACAGGTCAAGCAGACCACCGGCGGAGGCATCGTAATCGGAGGCTACTCTGGCATTCTCGCCGGAAAGGCCGCTGCTAGCGCCGCTCAATCCCCGCAGGACCAGCGCTGGAAGATCCTGATGCAGTACGACCAAGAATGGAGAGACAAGTTCGCGTCAGATCTGAGGAGAATGGGGATCGCCCACCGAGTTTTCGCTGGACTATCAGACGAGACACTAAACCGACTCTTTGAAGCAGTCAGAGACTATCTTCCAGAGATAGAGGAGTATGCTGACATGGACTTCCAAGGCAAGA
>VBBB01000162.1 GCA_005882955.1 Candidatus Bathyarchaeota archaeon
GGCGGGGCCAAAGCCCGAGCGACCAACATCGTCAAAAACGCCATGGACATCATCGCTATCAGGACCAAGAAGAACCCGATCGAGATACTCGTTAGAGCAATCGAGAACGCCGCGCCAGCTGAAGATGTAACAAGAATCGCCTACGGAGGCATCGTCTATCCAATTTCAGTCGACATCGCTCCCCAAAGGAGAGTAGACATTGCCCTGAGGTACATTACGAACTTGTCGCGTCAAGCATCTCACAACAACCCCAAAACGGTTGACGAATGCCTTGCCGACGAGTTGATCCTTGCCGCGGCACGAGACCCAAAGAGTGCGTCGGTCAAGAAGCGGGACGAGATAGAGCGTATCGCGCTGGCCTCTCGCTAACCCACAGTTCTTAACGAAGTTTTCTTGTTCCTATTCCGCCAATAGTCCGCGCCTAACAAGACCCCTCCGCCAATGAATACTCCAAGAAGCATCGCCGCCAGATAGCCGTTCACAAAATATTGCAGCCATGGTGCATTGCTCGAAATCCAATCTTGCTGGTAGGCATTGGATCGATACTCCGCAGAGAGACCATACACGAGCAAGACGATGAGTCCAAACTGCGCGAAGATCACGACGTACTCGCGCTTCACCGCCGCACTTCCTCCAGGGGATCAACCGGTCGGGGGAAATCATTCGTATAATAGCTTCGTGAGCACTTTCAACGGCTGAACTTACGGCTGGGACTCCCATCTTTATACGCCTCAAGTCGAGCCCGATTACATCTTGTCTACTGTAGAGAAAACTGCTCCTCCCTCATCATCTCTTAGTTCTGCCATCGAAAGAGCCGGGACCCTTCTGCAGAACGGTGCGATTGATCAGATAGAAGGATACCGAGCGCGCTTCGAGACCTTGGAGGGGATGTATGAGCGGGTCTTCGCCAACATCATCAAGTCAAACTTTGACCCCAAGTCCGCTCGTGACACTGCGAAGAAGTTTTTCGGAACGGACAAAGTCTCGTTCGCAGCTGTTGACGGAACTGATTATGCTCGTCCTCTCTTCGACCTCGTCGTCTTTTTCGGAGGGTCCTATGCGGCCCGCGGTACGATAAAATACGCCGACAACGGACCACCAACAGTCGAATACGAGGACCACTTTCTCAAAAGCGGCCGAGCGCTATCCAGCTGCGTCCCAGTATACGTGAACGAAGTCCCCGAGATAGATCAGAGCTTCATACAGCCAGGGGAGGTCTCAGAAATCTCACTCACAAGACCCCTCACTGATGAGGCGATCGCAAACAACTCAACAGTCGCTAATTGGATCATGACCTTTTCCGAATTCTACTTGGCTTATCGACTCGCGCGCGAAGAGAACGGACCAAGAATCCTCCTGCTAGACCGAAGTCTCGCAACTATGCTTGCAAGTCTAATCTATGATACTTCGAGGAGAAAACTCTGGACGACCAATGGAGCCCTCTTCGGACTCGACGTAGACGGCATCCCGCTAGACGTCAATGATCTCGCTTATGCCAGGCATCGCTTAGATAATCCATTACTGGACTTACCGCCGGCCCGAGGTGACTATCTCAGATATCGATGTCTTCTTGAGATTGAAAAGAGTGGCCCGCTAACCCTCGCGGCGGTCTGTCCAAAACTCGGAATCAAGGAGGAAGACCGACAGAAACGCGTCCAGCGGTTCCTCGAGAAATCTGTCAAGGAAGGATTCCTCGAAGAAACTGTGGGAACCTTCTCACTGAAGGATCGTTATCGAAAGACCTGGCCCAGGATTCGGAGCCTCGTAGAGACCCTCGGTCACAGAATGTTCGAGGAACAACCGAAACAGAACCCCCTCCGAGTAATGAAGAAGGGGGACCTTCATTGGCTTACAACACAGGACCTTGCGTTTCTCACACTCTTCACACTGAACCTACTGGTCGAGGAATGCTGGAAGAAACGCATTCTGCTGCTAGGATTGACGAAGGATACCGCTGCTCGAGACCTGAAGAATCACGTCCTACCAGTGATGGTGTCCAACGATCTTTGGAAGTCGGCGCTGAGCCAGGAACAACTGTCGCGGATACCGAATACTGATCGGATGCTTCTCCAAACACTCAGCGTGTTCAACCATGACTCCATACCGGTTCCTTGGTCACTGATAGAATACGACTCTGCCTTCCTAATGATAGTGCCTGACTTTCAGAAGAGGAAGGGCTACGTCGGGGGAGCCATAAGAAACAAGATTACGCCTGAGCGCTTGTTTCTGAAAAGCTACATTCAACTTTCACAGACCGCCTATGATCCTCAACTCAGAAGCAACGTCCTCCTTCTCGACCGGCTTGCATATCCCGAGTTCGACTTGAAACCTGAATCCCGAATCGGCTTTGCTCACTCCTACGGTAGCGCTGACGAACCTGTCAGACCGATCATCTTTCAGACAAACAAAATAGCGAACCCAATTCAGGAACTGGTCATCCAGACTTTATCATCGATGACCGGCAACAGCATCCCCGAACTTTTTGGCCACAACAAGCCATTGTTCATCGCGGACAAGGTAGCCAAATGGCACAATGAAGAGATGCGTAAGATCATCGACACTACCGGCAAATGGCTTATGAACAGTCCCAAACTCCGGCACTTCGTATTCTACATGAGCACGTTCCGGGAGCGGAGGAGTGAGATCGAGAGTGCTCGAAGAGAAAGCTTCTAGATACTTTACCGACTTCAACGGACGATTCAAGGCCCGTCTCGCCGCCGTAACGCCCGCCTTCATGCCTGCGGGGACCCACGAGCTGACGGGGATCTCCTCACGGTACGAGTGTCGGATCAAGGTCGAATATCACAAGGACATCATGGGTCTTATCGAGGAAGGAATGCTTGTAGCCATTAGGAATTTCAAGTCAAATGCTAAGGATCAGCGGCATTCACTGATGGTCATATCACGGGTCTGGCCAGAACACTATGGGCTCAAGGGTCTCTCGGAACACAGCTACTATCCTATGCAGTTCGAGATCATACAGCAATCCGTCAAGGACTGGGACACAAGCGACAAGTCTACGATGATGGTTCAGATCAGCGCCCTGCCCATCAACTACGATCTTGTTCTCAACGGTGAAGGCGAACCCAAGTACGAGAAGGGTTTCACTTATCCGGTCATCGCCGCTGAAGCAGAAATTCTCAACCGTGACATGATCAGTCACATGTACAATCAGCGGATACTAGCCAAGCTCGGCTTCAACTCCAAAACAACCACCAGCGATGCCTACAAAGACCCCAGAATCGGGACCATCCAGATGTTCGAGTCGATGGAGGAGAAGATTCCAATCTACCTAGACTTCGAGGCCATGGTCCGATACCACTTCGGAATATTCGCTTTCACCGGCGCGGGAAAATCCAACCTCCTTTCAAACATTCTCCGCAGACTACTCATCCACCAGCCCGAGGTGAAAGTGATCGTATTCGACATCTCAAGCGAATATCCATTCCTTTTGATGGATCTCTTTGCTGACGACAAGATTCCATCCAAAATAATACTGGAAAATCCTGTCACAAACGCAGAACAGTTCTACGCCAGTGTGGTGAAGCCTCGGGAGTACGAGGACGACGATCGGGCTCGCAAAGTCTTCGCCCGCATCTTCGGCCAGAAGAAGATCACCTACTACCTCAAACCTGAATCTAAGGTCCCAACATACGGAGATATCATAGAAGAGCTCAACAGGCAGCGAAACGAGAGCCTGGACAAGCCACACTATGTCAACGCCCTAGACAGGATCCGCCAAGACGTAGTCGACTACAAAGCG
>VBBB01000112.1:0-518 GCA_005882955.1 Candidatus Bathyarchaeota archaeon
CATTACTCCAATTAACGCGGCAGTTGTAGCTACGGTCGCTCCTTCTGCAACCATGTTGGTCGCCACTATGGATGTTCTGGCTGAGACATTCACTAGCCAGTAGGGTACTACTGACAGTGTCATCTCCTCGAGGGTTGAGCTTTCCTGTAAGTGTCGGTGGAGCATCCCTCGGTCCATCATTGACTTGACTCGGCTAGAAATCTCATCAGTGCTCTGGATCGTTAAGGGAAGCATGGTCTGCTTCTGGATATTTGCCCAGCCGCCACTTCCGAGGGTAATACTACTTCCGCAGTACTCGCATGTGATTATCATCTCTCCAAATTTGGGAGCGATGGGGGCCCCGCAGCTGGGACACTTCAGCGACTGTGCGTTTGAAGGTGCTAGGATTTGACTATACCCTGAGGCTACAGCGCTAGATTCAGCCTGAGGAGTCTGGCCGGTTGAACTTGTTCTAGCGCCACACTTGGAGCAAAACGCCGCATCATCCGGGAGTTGGCTTCCGCACTTTAGACAGTACA
>VBBB01000112.1:597-5665 GCA_005882955.1 Candidatus Bathyarchaeota archaeon
ATGTTCTATTGAAATCTAAGGTTTCATTCCTGAACCTGTACTCTTTCTCGGGATCGATGGCTTGAGGTTCTATTGGATCGGGTTTCAAGGGCTTGTCGGAAGTCTTCCATGAGGTCTTGAGTAGCTTCGATTCCCACCGAGAGTCGTATGAGTCCATCAGAGATTCCTAGCCTTCGACGATCTTCGCCAGACAGTCCAGAATGTGATGTCGTTGCGGGTCTGGTCACCAACGTTTCGACTCCGCCTAGGCTCGGAGCGACGGCGGGCAACAGAGCCGCACGCATGAATGATTCAGCACCTTCAACGCCGTCGTGCAGTTCGAAACTCATCATCCCACCGAATCCATCGAAGAGTCTCTGTGCTCGTTCGTGATTTGGATGGCTCTCCAAGCCGGGATAGTTGACTTTGTCGATGGCAGGGTGCTTCTCCAGAAATTGGGCTATTTGCAACGCGCTCTCGTTGTGGTGTTTCACGCGGAGGGCGAGGGTCTTGATTCCGCGGTGCAGCAGGAAGGCGGCGTGTGGATCAAGGCTCCCTCCCAGATGGTTTAGTTTGTGGGTCACTTTCTCGATTAGACTCGACTTTCCGATCACCGCGCCTGCCACGATGTCTGAGTGGCCGTTGAGGTATTTGGTGGCACTGTGGAGGGACAGGTCGAAGCCCAATTCCGATGGACGAAAGTTCACCGGGCTCGCAAAAGTATTGTCAATCATGGAGACAAGCCCGTGGCTCTTTGCAAAGCTTACCACGGACTCTAGGTCTGGAACCTGCATCAGAGGATTGGAAATGGTTTCAACGTATATCGCCCTCGTGGTCGGTTTCAGCTTTCGCTTCCATGACTCAGGGTCGTTAGCGTCAATGAAATCGTAGGAGATTCCAAACTTTTCGATATCCTTTGTCACAAAGTCGTGGGTTCCTCCGTAAAGACAGTCCTGAGCCAGAAAGTGGTCACCTTTGCTAAGAAATGTCAGTAGAGATGTTGAGATGGCTGCCATCCCGCTGGCAGTTACAAGCGCATCTTCGGAGTTCTCAAGAGCCGAGAGTTTTTCCGCTAGGGCCAGGTGGTTCGGAGTGTTGTTGAGGCGAATGTACCTCACATCATCGTAGTTCTTTTCACCCGCGTATTGATACGTGGCGGACTGGAAAACGGGCATTACAACGGCGCCGGCGATGCGGGGACGAGGCTCTCCTGCATGGATCGCCTTGGTCTCGATGCTTCCAAGATTACCTTTCATTTTGGAGATATCCAAGGTCCATGACGGCTCATCCAGTATTCTAACATTGACCTAGCCTTCGACGTTGTCTAGGATTCGATCGCTTTCTCAGGGAATCCTATTGTTAAGCGGGCCAGTAACAATGAGACCTTATCGTTCCTCTTCCACAGAACCTCTCTCTGGAAGGACGCTCCTAAGATGGCACGCCTCCCGACCACCCGAATCGGGGTCAAACGCATCGTAATAGAAGTGAATAGAGACTTGACCGTCGAGCAGCTTGAAATCCTTGACGAAGCGCTCAAGCGGGCGGGATTGGTCAAGGAGACGAAGGTTACTTTCCATAATCGTGAACCTCACAAGCCTCGAACGCCGAGGCCCTCACATCCAACCTGGCGGATTGGCCACGACTCTCAATCTGGTTCTCTGTCCGCCCACTGAGACCTCCAAAGGGTTTCCAGGGCCTGTCAATTCGAACTAGATCATTACAACCTTTCCAGCAGGAAGCCACCGTCAAGCAGGGCGTCGAGCCCCGGAATCCCGTTCTTAACTCGCGAGCTGGGGATCTGAGGGCCAACCTTCTCGATCCTAGTGGACATGGACTCTATCTCCTCTAGTCATGAAAAGATAGCTAGAGACTGTCAGGATTACTGCAACTTGGAGCACTGATCCTGCGATGAAAGTTAAGGAGGGAAGGCTGAGCCCAGCTTGAATCAGCGAGTAATGTTCTGACCGTGGCAGTGAGACAGCAAGCGTCAGAATCGCGAGTACGAGGCTCAACGGGTATGCCATTTTCAAGCCCTTTGCAACGGCCAATGCAACGATCACATATGCGATCCAGCCCGCCAAGATGGAATAGAATAGCCAGAAGGGAACGAGAGCGAACAGTTGGATGAGCAGTACTGCTCCGAGAAATATTGAGGCGTAAATCAACAAGTTAGCAGTGCCCTTGAGAGTTTTGACTCGTCCTAAACCGGAATTCATCTTTGTTGCCTACCGGTGTCCAAGCCGATCGAGAGATGACGTCAACGCCGTCCTTTGACCTCTACGATTTGTTTCTCAGACGAGCCGATTCTTTTCAGAAAGGCTTGATTGATTCTGAGCTTCTCTATTCCTGCTCTTACCCCCTTGGTGGTCTCCGGAGCATTATGCTGGGCGAAGAACTTCGTTACTTCCTCGGTTCTGTCAATTCCTAGGATCGGGAGCATGTATGTCAAGTATCTTGACACAACTCCGGTGCCTTCGTAGATGCCTCGCAACCATTCGAATTTGGCAGTGATCCAGTTCCAGGTCGCGGTTCTGGCGTCAGGATTCCGTGTGGCCGAGCCGAGCATGGTTCCAACGTGTTGCTTCTTTATTTCTCCAGATGATGCGAGTTCCATTGCGCGGGCGTTGAGTGAAGGTTTGCCGAAGCTGGTTAGGCCGACGAGAAATCTGGATTTTTCTTCTTCTGAAGGTCTCTTCCTGTAATTGTCGAATAGGGTTTCGAAATCCCCTGACGCACGGGCGTGCGCAACGACCATGGCTTGTTTCATGTCCGGCTCAGCGCTCTCGTATTCGCTGAACTTTGACGCCAATTCCTTCGCGTACTCCATGTCCACGAGAGCAAGCCTGCTTGCCATGGACCCTCGCAATACTATGCTATTCTCGTCTTTCCTGCTCGCGAGTATCTTAAGCTGGGTCCTGTGGAATTTTCTCGAGGTCTCTTCGATTCTGTATGTAATTGCGTATAGCGAGGATAGCTGGTCTGAGACTTCGAACGCGGGAAGATACTCCTGCTCGTTCACATAACGATCCAGTAGGGCGAGATATTGAACGAAGTCCATCTTGCCTTGAATCGTGAAGGCGTGGGCGTCGGACACTACGCCGTATCGGTCAACGGGAGACATATTCGATCTCCAGACTCTCTCGTAGAGTCCATCATAGTGGACGCGGTAAAAGCCCGTCTGTTCCAGATTGAGTTTCAGCGAGTCTACTCCATCTGGGACAGGTATGGATTCCTCACTTCTCTCCATCAGAAGCTTCTGTTCTCTCCCGTTGATCTTTAGTGTGAGGGGAATTGGCCAGGTGGATTGCTCTGACAACCCGTTCAGAAGGAACCGTTCCTGTCTTATCATTAGTTTCTTCCCGTCAAGTTTCGCACTGACGATTGGATAGCCGGGTTTTCGTATCCACTCGTTCATTATCGCCTTCACTCTGGTCTTAGAGGCATGTTCGATCTGATTCCAGAGGTCTTCGCCGGCAGCGTTCGAGAATTTGTACTTCTCTAGATATGATCTCACGCCGCGCATGAACTGATCTTCACCAGCGTAAGCCTCGAGCATACGAATGATGCTTGCTCCCTTTCCGTAGCTTATGTCGTCGAAAATCTCCTCGATCTCGCTCGGAGAATTCACCTTCACCTCAATAGGATGCGTGTTGACTAGTGAATCTCTTTCGAGGGCCCCAGCAGTCTCTCCGCGGACAAAGTCTTGCCAGACAGTCCACTGAGGAAACATCGAATCAGTGGCCTTGTAGGCCATGAAAGTCGCGAAGCTCTCGTTTAGCCAGAGATCATCCCACCACTTCATGGTGACGAGGTCGCCGAACCATTGATGGCTTATTTCGTGGGCTGCTATCGTTGTCTACAAGGAGCACGATCTCCCTAAACGTGATGGCTCCCCAGTTCTCCATCGCTCCAGCGGCAAACTCCGGGACCGCGATAAGATGCAGCTTGGGAAGGTTGTACTTTGAACCAAAATAGGATTCGAAGAATTTGACCGAATCTCTGGCGATGTCTAGAGGATACTTCGCGCCAGAACTCTTGCCCGGTACCGTGGCTACTATGTAGTCGACTCCGTTGAACCTGTCTTTCACTTCTTCAAACTTGCCGATTCCCAAGTACAGGAGGTACGTGGACATTCGAGGAGTCTTTGGAAACTCGACAGTCTTCTTTGGACCCTCCACCCGCACCGACGTGGGCGGCATGTTCGAAATCACAGAGTTGTCACTGTCTGTTTTGACAGTGAGCTTGAAGTCAGCCTTGTAAGCAGGATGATCCAGGCATGGCAATAGGCGCCTGGCCGAGACCGCCTCGAACTGTGTCGAGGCCACGTAGCCGCCGTCATAGGCTGCCTTGTACAGACCTACGAGCTTGTCAGAGATAGAGCCTCGGTATTTGATGCCGAGTTCTCCCGCGAACTTCCCGGTCCTAACCGTGAAGTCTTCTCCTTCTAGCTTGTACTCGACGGGCCTCCCGTTCGCATCAACTTCGAGAATCTCGAGCTCGACAGAATTCAGCTTGACATCATTTTCAGATTCGAGTTTGATCTTGACCTTCCCATCAAAACGCAGGTTCCGAAAGTCTACATCTAGGAACAGGTCGTAGGATTCGATCTGCAAATCGGTCTCTGCCATCTGGAGTCGGGTAAAAGAGTTGCTTCCTACACTACTTGCGGAATCTCTTCCAATCGCAGCGATAGCCGAAGCTGGAATAGGAACATTTTGGAGAATGAATACTCTTAGCATGTCCGCAATTTGTGCAGTATTCTTGACCTCCAACCTGGCTCAGAACCGGCTGACCTGTTGGGCAGACTTTGTGCACCATCTGGTCCTCGAACTTGTTTCGGCCTGCTCTGTTTCGGACGATCGTAACTTCGTCTTGCGGCAATCTAATGGGCTTGCCACATCTTGCACAGATGTTACTACTCATTCGACACCTTGCTCTTCCTTGGGGACGAAAGCTCCCTCAGCCAATTTGTCCGGATCAGAACCCAAACTTCTGTCCTATTTGATGCAAGAATCTTGGCGGGTTCCGTGGCATAATCTTTTGTGAGTCGAATCAGCTTGGTTCTGCAGAATAGACCTTTGCAGCGGAT
>VBBB01000112.1:5773-6143 GCA_005882955.1 Candidatus Bathyarchaeota archaeon
TCGTCTCGTCACTCTATAGCGGAAGACTCTTCGACCAAGCACACAGGATGGGAGAAGCCTATCGTACCAGTATGCTCGTGGTTGAAGGAGACCTCTGGGAAGAGTTGAAACGCGTTCGGAACTCACGCTCATTATGGGGAGCGCTCATATCATCGGTTCTCGATTTCGGCCTCAACATGTTCTTCACACCCGATAGAGAACAAACGGCTGAGTTCCTATTCACGCTTGGAAAAGGGGGACGACACACAAAGGGCTCTGGTGGACCTCCCGTAATCGTCCGAAAACCAAGAAGCAAAGATCTTAACCGACTCCAACTATCGGTCCTCGGCTCACTTCCTGGGATAGGTCCGCAGATGGCAGGACAATTACT
>VBBB01000145.1 GCA_005882955.1 Candidatus Bathyarchaeota archaeon
AGTATCTTTGCAATGGTAACATCGGTCGGCGCGATTCGACGTGTACTCGGGGTTCTGAAGTTCGTCGGTCTGCACGAGTAAGTGCTTGATTCCGATTACCTTCGCCGTTTCCTTGGCAATTTCCAATTCATGTGGAGGGAGCGATTCAGACACCCCAGTTACCGCGACAGCGTGATCGCCGAGTGCCTTGTGAGCAATGAGAGCAACGAGCGAGCTGTCGACACCCGCTGATAACGCCACCACTGCTCCCTTGCTCAATCGAATCTGCGAAAGAGCTGCGTCGAATTTTCGTTGAAGATCTTGCGGCAGTGATTCTCCCAAGTTCGGAGGAACACGACTGCACATTGTAATTTAAACTGTCCATCTGAAACTTTCTCTATGACCACGCGGGACGACTTGTCGAGATTCGACTCCGGGTTCAATGCATTGACAAACCGAACAAGCCTGCTCGCCATCAAGAGGGTGGCCCGCATTGCCCACTTGGACGTAGGGCGAGAAATAAGGAAGGGACTGCCTGAAATAATTCTCGCTGAAGGGAAAGCTCCCCAAGAAGTCGCGGAAATCGTCGAAGCGATGGTGAAGGGGAGCGGCAGGGCAATTGTTAGTCGAGCAACGAGGAAACACTTGCGCCCAATCCGCGCTAAGCGAATTCCAAAATCGAGCATTCAATTCTTTGAAAGGTCAGGCATTATTCTAGCTAAGCTCAAGTCTTACCGGGTTAAGCAGACCGGAGGTAGAGTCGGCCTGCTTACGGCCGGTACCTCGGACATCCCAGTCGCGGAAGAGGCCCAAATGATAGCTAAGGAATTGGGATGTGAGACCCGGGTCTACTACGATGTTGGTGTCGCGGGATTGCACAGGCTCTTCAAACCGCTCTCGGAACTGCTCAAGTGGGACTCAGACGTAATTCTCGTTGTCGCGGGAAGGGAAGGTGCTCTCCCGACCGTGGTTGCGGGACTCGTCGACGTCCCAGTCATAGGGGTTCCAACCTCCAGGAGCTATGGGTTTGGGGACAAGGGCATAGCAGCGTTAGCCGCGATGTTGCAGTCTTGTTCTCTAGGAATAGCAGTCGTGAACATAGATGGTGGAGTTGGAGCAGGGTCTATCGCGGCTCTGATCGCCAATAGGGTAGCGAAGTACCGCATGGGACGGTCGTGAGGCCGGGTTAAGTTGGGTGTCGATCTCGGAGATGTCGTTCCACACCGAAAGATAACGCTCGATGAACTATCAGGCAAGACGTTTGCAGTCGACGCTTACAACGCTCTCTACCAGTTCCTGGCGATAATACGGGGCCCGACGGGCGTTCCTTTGATGGACAGGCAGGGCCGTGTGACGAGCCATCTTAGTGGTCTCCTCTACCGGACAACGAATCTTGCAGAGCGTCGAATACGTCTCGTCTATGTTTTCGACGGGGTACCTCCAGCTCTGAAGGAGACAGAGATCAAACGACGAAGAGCGGTCAAAGAAGAGGCGACCGTAAAGTATGAAGCAGCAATCTCTAGGGGTGAGGTTGAAGAGGCCAAGAAATACGCGCAGGCTACCGCTAGTCTGAAGGACATGATGGTTGAAGATGCTCATCGACTTCTCGAATATCTTGGAGTTCCATACGTGCAGGCACCTTCCGAAGGAGAGGCGCAGGCGGCGTACATGGCCGCTCGCGGTGACGTCTGGGCTGCCGTCAGTCAAGACTATGACTCGCTATTGTTTGGCGCAACTAGGCTAGTCAGGAATCTGGCGATAAGCGGAAGGAGGAAGTTGCCGATGAGAGAGGCATATGTGCAGGTCGACCCTGAGATCATTGAGCTAACGGCGACCTTGGAATCACTTGGGCTAACGAGAGAACAATTCATAGATCTCGGAATCCTGATAGGTACCGATTTCAATCCCGACGGGTTCAAGGGAATCGGGCCGAAGACAGCCCTCAAGCTGTTACGCGAGAGTGGCAATATTGAGAATATAGCTCAAAAGAATCCGAATGTGCAGCCGCCAACAAACCTGAATCGGATCAGGCAAATCTTCGTCAAACCCGACGTCACTTCACATTACACTCTTCATTGGAGGGAGCCTCAGATAGAGGATCTTGTCAGATTCCTCTGCGGGGAGAGAGACTTCAATGAAGAAAGAGTAAGGACCGCAGTAGAGAGAGCGAAGAGTGCTATAGCGAAGGATTCGGGAAAACAAACCCTCGAATCATTCTTTCACGCATAAGTGACAGCCCAAAATTGCAGAAAGGAACTAAGTTGGCTCGAGGAAAAATCGTTCTAGCGACCGGAGCGTTCGATCTCCTGCACCTTGGCCACGTCAGGTTCCTCGAAGCCTCCAAGAGAAAGGGTGGCCCGGGTGCCAAGTTGATTGTGGTGGTTGCTAGGGATAAGACAGTTCTGAATCGGAAAGGACGAAGTGACAAGGCGATCTTAGGCCACACGCATCTTGATCTGTTGGGCATATTGCGGGAAGTAAGGCCGGACATTATCTCTGTCGGCTATGATCAAAAGCAGATCAAGGCTTCGGTCGAGAAGCTTCTAAGAGTGGAGCGTCTCCCTATTCGGGTTATACAGATTCCAAAGTTCGGACCTAGTGGACTCAACAGCAGTACGGGGATCAAGCAGAGGGTCGCAAAAGGCTGGGCAACTCAGACTAAGCCCCGAAGATCACCCTGATGTTGACAGAGTCGCCGTCCTTCAAGTTGAAACGGGTCCTCAGCTTCTCGGGCGAGATGACTTCGATGACATCTTCTCCATAGTGAGCTCTAACCGGAACGATCACTGCCCCCTGAACTTCTCCGTTAATAATGGCTCGATAACCCTTCACTGCCCCATAGGTACGCGTCTTGTTCGCAAATCCTTCTATTTCGACGAAGGGATTACTCCCAAGTTCCCGTCGCGCACCCAAGTCCTCTTTTCTCACTCTGAGGTTCAGCGTTCCAGGGAATGGGTCGAATCCTAGTTTTGACCTAAACTGCTTCCTGTACCCTTCGAGGCCCATGTAGTAGGCACCTTCAGAGAGACCGGAGAAGACGACCGCATTGATCTCGACCTCAGCCCTCGGAGCCTCGAAAACCGATCTTAACACTCGGTACATCTGGGTCAGACTGTCGAGACCCTCCTGTGTTATCCTGACTGTCTGGCTTCTTCCCTCGGCCGATTTGGTGAGAAGACCTAGCCGCTCCATTTCTATGAGTCTACGAGAGGCAGTCTGCTGCGATACGCCCATGCTCTTTGCGACGAGGTTCGTGCTGTAGGGCACGTTCCGCTGATAGGCTCCCATCTCGGCAAGCTTGTAGAGGGCGAGGAGATGCGAAGGCTTCAGTCTGAACCGCCCTGTTTCGCGCGGTTCGATTCGAGGTGGGCTTGTCTCAGTGGAGAAGGATGCCCATTCACAAGGGATTTCTCAACTAGGTCGGAAGCGGTTTCAAGGGAGATTCTGTGGCCGACGCTAACGTAGAATTTTCGATTCTGAGCTGTCAGGATTCTCCCGATTACCTCCCCCTCAGGGTCCAGAATGTTGCTATCATCTGATTTTCCATATAACCGGGACTTTGCTACTCCGATTGTGGGCCTGTCCAATGCCAGTCCGACATGACAGGCCAAGCCGAATCTCCGGGGATGCGCGACTCCTTGTCCATCAATAAGGAACACGTCGGGCTTTTGTAGGATCTTTTCCGCGATCTTTACGAGCAGCGGGCCTTCTCGGAACCCGAGAAAACCAGGAACATACTTGTTCGACACACCATTCACGATCGTCACAGTCTCAGCAATCTCCTTGTTCACCGCGTCCCAGACGGAAGCAGCGACAAAGGCAGTGTCACCCTCGTATGCTGCGTCCATTCCACACAGGTATCGAGGCTCGAAGCCCGGATCGTCGATGCATTTGACATGTGTTGACAGATCTCGCTGTAATGACGCGGCGTGAGCTGTGTCTACGAACTGGAATAGTTTTTCCGAGGTCAATTCTTCGAATAGGCACTCAGCCTCTTCTCCAACCTGTCCAGCGACTGTTCGAGAGCGAAGCGTCTTACCTCGGTGACCACATCGCCTCGAGTGGATTCAATGATTCGCCGGTCAGCATCCATCTTGACCCTAAACGTGGGAATAATCGATGTGTGCTCAAGAATCTGAAGATCATCGTAAATGCCCTCCATCGCTCCCAGAAGTTTTTCCGCCTTTCTTACTTCGCCTCTTCGAAGGCAATTCAGGGCCATTCTCCGAAACTCGCCCACGGCATCTAGGAGTCCCAGAACATAGCTCCGATTGTCCGTCTTCAATTCTGAGATTGTAGGGATCCGCTCGCTCTGTGCGAAGGATCGGAGTGTCATAGCCTCCACATATTCCTGGAACGCTACGACTACCCCTGACGATGTCTTGAATTCAGAGAAGTCGTTTGCGAGGTTCTGTATCTTGTTCAGAGTCTGTTCAACTTTGCGGAGCGTGTTTGACGCGGCTTCCATATCTCCCCGATGAATCTCTAGGATCGACGATCCCGCGAGTCTTGTCGCAGTCCTCGACAAGCTCAATACTGCTTCGCGAGCCTCGTCATAATGAACAAGCTGCTTCTGAACCGAAGCGAGGTCTCTCTTACTCAACAAGCGAGTTCAGCCCAGAGCCCACTGGGGCGAATGACCCTATAACAGAATTTGCCTGCGAGTATCGTGTTTAGGCGAACTTTTGGGATTCTTCCTTTATGCCGTTATGTGTAATTATCAAGAGGTCAACTCCATCGCCGCTTGAGATGTCGCGTGCTACTGCCGACTTTATCGCTCTGAGAATCAGAGGCCTTCCTTCCTCTACAGAGAGACCATCTCTATATTCCGATTCAAGAACTCCCATGGCAATCTCTGCGCCAGTGCCTACAGCCGCAAACTTGTCGCCGAGCACCGACCCGATCGGGTCCAAGACGAACAGTTCAGGGACACCGTCGTCGATTCCTGCAATTATTGTCTGTGCGAGGTAAGGAAAGAGGCGTCTGCTCGAAAGGATTGACGCGAATAGCTTCGCGGTGTTCTTGACCGTGCCCGGTCTTCCCCGCTCGTACCGGTAGATGCTCATGTACGCGTTAGCCTCTCGGGCAAGAACCTGCATGTCCCCAATTATCCCGGCGCAGCCGACTCCAATGTTGTCTGTAATCTTGAAGACTTTCTTTGCTACCTTGCTCATGACGAAGGTGCCGTATGAATATCTCCGTTCAGACGCTAGAATAGCGCCGTCTTTGCAGACGAGCCCCACCGTTGTGGCTCCAGGCATAAAGCCTTCTTCACTCATAATTCGCGCCGAAAGCGCAAACCCTGGTTCTGTCGCTATAAAGGTAGCGTCGAGTGAAACAGTGCCCATCGCGGCGGTTCAGCCTACGAAGAAATATGGTCTCGCAGCTTTCGCTCGGGACGAGCACTGATCCCGTGAGGAATGTACGGATTGTTCCAGTCGATAGGTCCGACGGAGAATCTGTACTGGAAACGTCCAAGCACGAGGTCCCAGTTCCAGGTGGAGAACTCAAAAAACTCGTCCCACTCTTCACCTTCTAGGAAACCTGAGTGAACTAGGTCCAATTTTAGAACTCCTCCCTTGGCAACTTCCCCAAACGTGATGTCGACTCTCGTACGCAATCTTCGCACGTTTGGAAACTGGGGAGGCGCGATTAACTCGAACGCGAGATGCTTTTGGGCCTCGAGAGCCAGGATCTTGCACCCCTCAGTCCCTTGGAACCCTTTAGGCGATTTCAAACTTAAGAATAGTTCGTAGCGACCGCCGACCACTGGTTCAATGCTGGCCTTTGGGACAAGGAAACTTGTTACTCCTTCGATAGTAGTCCAGGCCTTCCAAGCATCTTGAAGAGTCGCAGTTGTGATAGTTTCTTTTCTTATGACCTTCGAAGAGTTGATCAAGCTTTCACTCCGTTCAAGCATGTGACGACGGTCGTCGATATCATTGATCTATGCTGCGACCTCAAGTCCGTCTACTGTGACGCCCACCATTTTGCAAGCCTCACAAATCTCTAGGGTAGTGGGCTCGCCACAGGATCGGCACGATCTCAGTACTGAATCAGGAACGCCTGGCTCTGCAAGGGCTCGAAGCTTTGTCATTGCACGGTAGGACGAGAACAATACTCCCGGATGCGCGAGTTCAAGCCTGTTGAGCATGGTCCGCAGTTCATTCCTCAAAGCCTCAGTCATGTAGGGGCACGACGCCGACTGGAAAGTCAGACCCTCCGCATATCCGTACAGCGCCACCTCCTTCTCAGGCACTTCGCACAACGGCTTGACCCGTGGGAGGAAACCGCCGCGAGGATCCCGCAGGACCGGGTTGAAACGAGCAAACCTCTCAACATCACCTTGAAAGAGGTTCAGCAAGTATGTCTGGACAACATCGTCCAAGTTGTGAGCCGTCGCAATCTTTGTCGCTCCGACCCTCTTGGCCCCGATGTTGATGGCCTTTCTTCTGAAGACGCCACAATACGAACACGCCGTCATTCGTTCTGGTCTTCCTCTGAGAAAATCGTCCAAGCCATCGCCGTACAATTCCTTGAATGATACGATCTCATGATCGACGTCGAGCTTGTGACAGTATTCTTTTGCCAGGTCTACCGCCTCCTCCCTGTAACCAGCGATTCCCTCATCGACAGTGACGGCGGTAATCCTAGTCTGCTTGAACTTGGCCGATAGTTTCTTGAGAATCATCAACATCGTAAGGCTGTCCTTCCCGCCAGAGACTGCGACAGCAATGTGATCCGCGTGAGAGAACATCTTCCAGTGGCTGATTGTTCTCCGAACCCTTCTCTCGACAGAGTCCTTGAAACAGCCTTTGCAGAGGTTTACGCCCTCGTTTTCACGTCTGTAGTAGGAAGTGTGCCGGTTGCAAGTACTACAAGTTATTCCCTGCAACGTCTGTCTCTATTTCGGAAATATTGTGCCGAAGAGAACAAAGGAGAGGATAAGGTTCGACCCGAGCAGTAGCAGAGAAATAATGCTTGCGATGGTTCTAACATTCTTCGTGTTCTTCATTCCTAAAATGCCCAGTATAGTGTCAAAGTACCTGTCACCGTCAAAAGGAAACATTGGCAGCATGTTGACCAATGCCACTCCGAGAAGTATTAGAGACATCCATGATAGAGTGTTGTAGAAATGGTACGGCAGAGAGACTGGCAGAAAAGACGCGACTGGTTTGTAATATGGGAAGGTGAAGATTCCTATTGTCGCTCGACTGCTATTGTCTGGGGCTGGTTGGGTGATGATCGAGTAGGTTGTCTGGGTATTTGACGCGCCATTGTTGATCGTGAGTAGAAGATGATGCCCAGGTGTCAGAGGTGATAGCACGTTTCTTAACGATTCGACAGAGTTGACCGTAGTGCCATTCACGGCGACGAGAACGGACCAGTTTGGTATATTGTTGGTCTGAGCTGCCCCGCGGTTAACTAGCCCCGTAATCAGGACCCCTGACGATTTTGAGTCATAGAGAGGACTGATGACCAGGGCAAAGTTTGTGATCAAGAGGACCACCAAGAACCAGCTGACTACATTAGTGAACGACCCTCCAGCGAAGACTCGGAGTTTCGTCCGAGCCTTCCTCTTAGAGAGATCCTCTTCGTCAATCTCAACAAACCCTCCCGGGAGGAATATTGCAAGGAAGACTCCCGAAGACTTGATTGGGACCTTGTCTAGCACGCTCGCTATGCCATGGGCGGCTTCGTGCGGGATGAGTAATACGGCGATAGAAATGAGAATGTAAGGGAAAATTTCCCAGCTTATGGTCACCCCGGGAACCGGGATAATTAGCAGCGTTGGACCGGCCTGGGATGAACGGTTGAACAGGTTCAGCGCGTTCAAGACTAGGCTGAAAATTATGAATGCTAGGAGCCCAAGGCCCATCGCGGCTCCAATGTCGAAGTAGGTCAGCCAGGCTCTACGGAACTTGCCTCCGAGTTTCTGCATCCAGCTATTGAAGACGCTCGTTCGCAGCATGAGATAGTAGGGCTTGACGATAACTCCGTATTTGTCGGCCTTCACAAGTAGGCCTATGCCGACGATCACAAACCACACTCCCAGATATTCGAGAAGCGGAATGTAAGGGTCCAACAGAGAACTCATGTTGCTTCTCTCTTAGCGCGGAGTTGTGAGCGGAGCCGGGTGGGTTTCATATTACCCTTTCAATCTCCGCGGTCGGGCCGAGTCATTCTCAATAGTCGTAAACTATAGAGTTCCTCTGAACAAGTCTTCTTCAGAGCTAACTACAAGGAATCTACTTGACGCACGATCCTGAAATCGAACTCTTGTTAGGCCCCTTATGATCGCGACTGGGGTCTTCTCTCTTCCCTGTCCCATGACAAGCTCCGCAGCAGAAGCCAGTTCATCGGCTATGGCGACGTTCTTGAATCGGAGCGTATAACCGAACAAGTCCTTCTGGCCACGATAGTCGATCAAGGGATTGAGACCCGCAACCCCAATGCTCTCTTCAACCTGACCCTTCCGGAAGGGACGACTCCGTGTGTCGCATATGACAACCGCCACCTGTTTCCCGGTCAGTTGCTGGATTCTCTTCCGCATTCTTCTGGCTGACGAGTCCGGATCTTGAGGTAGTAGAGCATACGTACTGTTACCCTTAACGTTAGATTTGTCCACGCCTGCGTTCAGGCAAGTCGCTCCTCGCTTCGTTCTCACGATAAATGCGTCCTTGTCGGCTCTGAGCACTTTCGAAGATTCTTTCAAAACAATTTCTACGAACTCGGCGGTCTTGCCCGTCTTTTCCGCGATCTTTGACGCCCTCGCTGACGGTGATATTTTACTGATATCGATGATTCTTGCTTCTGCTTTGGACACTGCTTTTTGTCCGATCACTACAAGATCCCGATTCCTGATTCCAACCCCTAGTTTCTTTGCTCTCGACACTATTATTCCGGCAAGGTCGTCGCCCTCCTTGAACAACGGAAGCTGACTTAGCGGCATTATTTGCAACATGCCTAACATTTCGGAAAAACGCGACTTCGGCGTGGTATTCAAGCTAGTCGCGCGGAGATTGTCCCGACCCATCGTCGCAGGACCATAAGGCAACTTCATAATTGCAAAGTTGGTCGTTTCACGTTTCTTTCTCTCGTGAAACGAGAGCTTCTTGGTCCTCAAATCCGCTTTCGTACGCCGGAACCGCGTAGGGGGTATCGAGGGTATCGCTCATTCGACTTTCTTCAAGATCACGAATCCGTAGCTCTTGACGAAAGCGACGTAATCACCCAACTCCAACTTGAGAAGTTTCACAACCTCGGTTGAGAGTGTTATCTGATTCTTCTCTCGGATTTTCGCTGCACCGAGAGCTTTTGGTGTAATTTCTCTCCGCGTAAACCCGCTTCATCCCTTATATGGTTAGGTCCTTCCCTTATCGGTTTTCCGAATTTTCGAACTACTTTTATCCGTTAGAAAAGTTGTAAAGGTTATTATCTGGACGCCTCGCTCTCGGTCCCGTAACTTTCACCATAACCATAACGTAGGCAACTCGACATGATAAAGGACCAAAAAAATTCCACAAGGTTTTCCTCTTCCAAGAAGTATCCCGACACCGCTGAGTCCGGCGATGTTTACGATTGCGAAGAAATATGCGCTCGTGATCAGGCGCGTGAACGCGAATGGTTCGTCGAGGATTTTATGCGACTTCATCATTTGAAGTTGTTCGTTCTCGGCAAGGGTCGCACACTCAAAGCCGCTCTTGCTGAGTGGCAAGATTATGTTCTTGTGAAACAAGAGTTGGGAATCACTGTGTCGTTGTGAAGACCACTTAATCAAAACCCATGCTGACGGCGTGTGGGTGTGCTCGTTTTGCGGGGCGAGAAGGGTATCGCGTCAACGATAATGGTGACGTCGAGCCGAACCGTCCGGTGCGTTAATGTAGACTTCTTTCGCCGTGGGCATGTCCGAGTTCGCGCTCGGTGCGGTCTTTACGGCTGCTCTTTTTCGGGTTCTTGTGGACTCTTGTTCTCAAGCGTAAACCTAATGGTCCCACATCACCGATCACCGCGCTTCCCTCGTCCGTCAAACCCCTATGTGTGAGCAACCAAATGTCAAAAGTGAAACCAACAACATGCTTATATCGGAAAAGTTGATGGTTTCCTGTTGAAGGTTAGCTCGCCGAGGAACGTATGCTGTCCGTTACCGTAACGACCGCTGCTTTCTCCCGTAGCAACCGAAACGAGAACAGACGAAAAGCGGAGGTGGAACATGCCTATGGGTTATGAAAGGAGAGGTTATGGTGGCGGCGCAAACAGATTCGGCCCGAAGCCAGTCGAGGAAGGCAAGGAATACGACGTTGACATCAAAGAGATCAGCAGACGCGGCGAAGGTATCGCTCGCGTTGAAGGTCTAGTTGTCTTTGTGCCCAACACGAAGCCCGGGGACCATATTAAGATCAAGATAACTCGGGTTTCGAACCGCTTCGCATCCGGCGAAGTCGTCCAATAGACCTAACGAGGGATTTTTCTCCTCCCTCAGTCCCCTTTTTCTCGTGCTATAGTTACGAAGCATTCATCGCCACAGGTGATTGTCGGCGCGACTAGGAAGCGCATTGTCTCACCACTGGGATAAGCTGAAAACCCTTCGAAGCGGGCTCCACGCAGGTAGGACCGTGTTTACCAAGGCATGCCGTTGTGGGGCGAAGGCTTATGAAAGCTGCCTGCGCGATGGCCAATTCTGATTGTGATTCTGAGTCGCTTTGAAGGTACAGAAGCCGAGCTGGATCAGAACCGTTGAGGTCCGCGATCTCATCCAGAGACGACCTTGGGCAATTCTCTCGTGGAGCGCCGGCATAATTGCTCTAGCCTTCATTGGCTACTATGGCATCCTATCTATAGGCAACCCTCCAGCGAACATCGGAGCACAGTTTGTGGACACTGAATTTCCTTCTCCTTCGATATCGCCCTGGTTCTACGGCAAACCAATCACTTGGTTCATCTATGCAGCATTCCTCTACTGGTCAGCAGGACTTGAGGCACAGAGGATACATTTCCTCAATTTTTCGGAGCGAACTCGACGGTTTCTCTTCATCGTAACTGCCTTTGTAGCTTTTGGAGCCTTCTACGAAATCTTCTACAATTTCATGATCTGGTCAGTGCTAGAAGTCCTGACCCAGAGTTGCAGCCCGTCGCCATGTAGTCCTGATATAATCGCCAGCAGGTGGCCTTCGTTGCCAAAGCCTCTCAACTTGGTCTTCGTCACAAAAGTCGTAGTACTCGTGTTCAGCCTTTCAGTGTACTCTCTCTGGTTCCTTTACAGGATAGACAAGGAGATAGAAAGACGAAATCCGACCACACCGGCCGCCTTTTCACGGCAGGACCTTTATGATGCGAACACGATCAAGACGAGTCCCATGACCCGAGCATACTCCTTTGCAGTCACAACAAACGGACAGGATCCTCCTGAATCCCCTCAGTCGAAGTAGTGTGGCCACATGGACACTTACGATGTAGCAGTTATCGGAGCCGGGCCTGCGGGAGTCATGGCTGCTTGGACCGCGGCCAAGCAAGGGGCCCATACGGTGCTCCTAGAACGAGAAACTGCAGCTGGGCGAAAGCCTTGCGCGGAGGGAGTGCTCTCAGAGGCCCTCGACGATGCAGAAGTTTCACCCACGCGCGAATTTGCAGCTCATAGAATCACTGGAGCCTTTCTCTATCCTCCAAACGAGAAGAAGAGAGTTCGCGTTGGAGGCGATGGCTACATTCTGGACAAGCCGGCTTTCCTGGCAAGTCTAGCAGAAAGAGCAGGCGCGGCTGGAGCGGAGGTGGTTTATGGAGCTAGAATCGAGAGCTATTCAAGAGACGACGGACTCGTCCATGCTGAAGGAAGGAGGGACTCTCAACCATTCTCCTTGAAAGCGAAGGTTGTCGTAGGATGCGACGGTACTGGATCAATCCTTGCACGTCAGTTCTTCCCGAGAAGAAACTACCCAGTCATAGCCGCGTTTCAGTATGACATGGTAAACTGTCAACTCGAAGATGAGGCTACGCTTGAGATCTTCATAGGTCACAAGAAGGCGCCTGCCGGCTACATCTGGATCTTCCCGAAGGGGAAAGGCACAGCGAATGTGGGAATTGGGCTGAAAGGGTCCGGGGCCAAATTGCTTCTCGACAAGTTCATTCAAGAACATTCAAGTCTCTTCGGTGATGCAAAAATCGAACGGTCACAGGCCGCGCCTGTGCCAGTGGGAGGCGAAGTCGAAGACTACGTGACGGGAAACATGATGCTCTGCGGTGACGCGGCCGGACAAGTGATTCCGCTAACCGGCGCGGGGATTCACACCAGCATGGTAGCTGGAAAGATAGCTGGCGAGGTTGCCGGGAAGGCGGCGAGAGACGGAGACATCGGGGCGAACCGACTCTCAGAATACAAGAACAGATTCGATGCGTTATGGGGGGAGAAGATCTCAACCAGTCTCAGAGCACTCGAATCTTTCGAGACATAATAACAGACTTTCTTGATGGTCAGGATCTGGTCGACATGGCGCACGGATTCAGTCCATCTAAAGCAGTGGGTCTCATGCTCCGGCACCCTATTCTCGCGATGAAAGTCGCTCACCAACTGATGAGTAGCTAGGCAAGTTCACTCATGCCTGGACCTGTAGAATCTGCTCTAGTCGACGGGATACATGAGAGGGGGTGCATTCATCTTGCACTAATAGATCCCGAGAAGTTCTCCGACAACCTACCCCAGATCGTAACGGATCTCGAAGACCACGGGACATCAGCAATAATGATCGGGGGGTCCACCCTAAAGTCGTCTACTCAGCTCGACAGAACAGTCAGAACGATTCGCGACTCTTGCTCGCTTCCCACCATACTTTTCCCCAACGGACCTGTCGGAATCAGTAGATTCGCCCACGCGATATTCTTCATGTCTCTGCTAAACTCGTCGAGCACTCGATACCTGATTGAATCCCAAATGATCGGTGCCTCCGTAGTCAGACGGTTCAACCTTGAGCCCATCCCATTAGGGTACATGGTCGTCGGCCAGTCTGAAACAGCCGTAAGCGCCGTTGGAAAGGCGAAACACATACCGTTCTCAAAGGTCGATCTGGCGACAGACTATGCTCTTGCAGCCCAGTATCTGGGAATGCGGTTCGTGTACTTGGAAGCAGGGAGCGGAGCGGAACACATGGTCGACCCTCGGATGGTGAGCAAGGTCAGTGAGAAGATCAATATTCCGCTCATAGTTGGGGGTGGAATCAGAACCCCGAGCCAGGCAGAACGACTGGCCAAGGCAGGGGCCTCGGCAATTGTCACTGGGACTGTCTTGGAGCAGGAAGGGCCCGGACGTGTCAAGCAGATATTAGCAGCCCTGAAACGTGCCTGACAAATGCCGCAAGATCGCAAAGGCGGCGTGGGCGGGACAGTCGACGCCTTCAACTACATCAGACGCGTAGGTTTCCCCACTACACCCAGAGTTATCGCAATCTTCGCAGGGATTGCG
>VBBB01000146.1 GCA_005882955.1 Candidatus Bathyarchaeota archaeon
GAACACAGGGTTACACACGCTTGCCGATAACGGAACAGGAAACTCGACTCAGATCCAGATAATTGCAACAGGTCTGATGCTGAATGAATCAATGGCAGTCAATCTAATGCATCAATATGGAGTGACACACGTTGCCGTCTTTTTCAGCTACAATTATCAATCCGGAGGATCACCTTTGTGTCCGAGCAGCAGCAACTCTCCAGCCGGGGCTCCACCCGTCTGCGGGTATGGCGATGATAGTAAATGGTATTGGATGGTAAGAATCGGAAACGGCACAGAAATCAACACTCCCATCGGTGCAGCCACTGTCACATACAAGCAAAGGAATACGAGCCTATCAAACGGCCAGACACAGACCGACTACATTCGCTACATTACTGTGAACGGCCAGACGGATAATGGTACTCGGATAACGAGCAACTATCAAGGAGGCCTAATACCGACTAGCAACACACTGCTGGGGATACTTTTGCGAGACGGGTACCCCACGGGGATCAGCAATCCGCCGAGCTTTTGTTCAAGCGGTCAGACAACATCGTGTGATACTGGTAACCGGGGAGATGCAAGACCTTATTTATTTCTTCACCAAAGTCTTCCAGTCCTCCAACGACTACGTCTTACTGTATCGAGTGAACTATCCGCAGACCCCCATTCTCACGGCTATGCTCAGCAACCCATATGTCTCGAAGGGTGCCAACAATGGCAACAACATTACTGGAACCTTGAGCAATCCCAGCGGACAACCAGTTACAAGCACGACTCCTGTAATGCTTCAATATGCGAAGCCCAACGACAACAGTTGGACGATGATTGGAAGTAGTACGCTAACGACGACAGGGACATACCAGTTCCTCAACTGGAAGCCTCCGAGTGGGACAAGCCCAATCCGTGTTAGGGCCTGGTGGAACGAAGATCCAAGTCTCGGCTTGAACGTAGCAGTGAGTGCTAATCAGACGCTGATTCAGCTGTAACGTCAGTCATCGAACCGGTTTCGAAACCCTTCGCCCGGTACTTGGCATACTTGTCGTCAGGCGAAAACTTTGCGGGATGTGGGATCCTAGTCGAGGCTCCGCAGTTGGGACAGATGCTCTTCAGAGTGTACCGGGAGCATTGGGTGCACTTCCGCATCAGCCATTTCATCCAATCTTTCTTCCTTCTCCTCCTGCCTTCTTGATAGAATCGAGAATTTCTTCAGTCACGAGGTTCAGTGTTTTTTCGGCAACTTCAAAACTTCCGGCTTCAACCTCGATCCGATACTTGGGCGCTCCAATTGTGTAGATCTTAATTTCGCTCCCTCTCGGCCTTCGGATCTTCTTCGCGCCGAGCAACGTCTGTCGGATAATCTCTAACCCTCCAGGCTTGTGGCAGGTGACTGCCACAGTTCCTCGAACCTTTGACCTCTCGAGACGTATCTTGGTCTTGGAGACTTCCGCGATGGCCTGGGCCCATTCCTCTGTTAGTCCCGCCTTGACTAAGGCCTCTGGACCTTCGTCCATGGCCTCTTCCAGCGGATCGTAGAGACCGCCGAATTTTTCTAGAATCGTGTTCTTGATAGTTTCTGCATCTTCCTCTGGTTTGTTCATTTTTTCGGCAGCGCTCTTGAGAATGGCCTCTGCCTTCCTCTCTTTCTTCCACTCAAGCATCTTCTCCGATTTTTCTCTTCCAGTAACTCGTCGGAGAGAGAGGTCTATCTGGTTCCGTTGAGGATTTACTCTTAGAACTTTAAGGACGAGTTTCTGCCCTTCTCGCGCGTGGTCTCGAATGTTCCGGACCCAAGTCGTCGCCATCTCCGAGATATGGACAAGGCCTTCAATGCCCGCGAACTCGTCGAGTTTGACATAGGCCCCATAATCTTCGACCCTCTTCACTGTAGCGACGACAAGGTCTCCCACTTCGGGAAAGATGACCTGAGAAGTCTGGGTCGACATTCGCCTGGACTCTTCCTAGCTCAACGACTGCAGAACTTCGCCACGAATCTTGGCCTTTCCACCCGCAGGTTGGGCTAGCAACTCGTCACAGACTGTACATTTGACGTAGCTGCTGGATCTCTCAAAGACAATCTGTTCATTGGCGCATTTCAAGCACTTTACTCGAAGGAATATGCTTCGAGGTTTTGGAATTAATTCCCATCTCATCTCTATGCTCCAACCTCCAACTTTCTCAGCCTGATGCCTAATCTCATGAGCGTATAGTTACAGGTTCGGCATTTCAATCTCACGAGAGACTTTTTCGTTGTTTTGGCAGTTCGCTTTAGTTCTGGGAATTTCTGGCCTCCATAACCGTGCTTCCGCCTCTCCTGGCGACGGCTTCCCCAGGCCATAGTGCGGGCTTTGCCAGCTTTGTAAACGGTAACGGAGTGAGCTGTGTGATGCCCGCATTTGGGACAGTAAGTGTTGACCTCTTTTGGAAACTTCGATTGTGGCACCAGTGAAAGACTTCGAGAGGTCCGAAGTCGCCCTTTTATTCATTATCCTGAACTGAGCTTCTTATCTCGACGGCAGCGCCCTGTCGTATTAGACTCTCTGCGTTTTCAAAGGGTAACTTGGCAATGTCCTCCTTGAGGAACGGCCCATGAGTCTTTAGATCAACTCCGATTATGGACGGGACGTCTTTGACAAACCGTACTAGCAGCGTTGTCTTGTCCCTGTTCATCGGGCTAGAGGGCTCTCGGCCCTGCAAGAGTTCTTCCTTCAACTTCTCGTAGTGTCTCGAGATTCCTGAAAGGTCTTGGTAGACTTGCTTCTCGGAAGATTCAAGGTTAGTTGATTGATCCTTGTTCGCCTGAGTCCAGAGCTTTTCCAGCCTCCGATCCACTAGCTGAATGAGAAGCTGCTCCAGCCTTTTTGCCTCTTCGTCCATTACGATGGCTTTGAGCGATTTTGGGTCGAGGTTTCTTTGCGCCTCTTTTAACCTCTTGATGTAGGATGCCAAGTCTTTGAAGAATCCCTGTCTTAGTAGTTGGAGCTCCGGATTTTGCAGTTCCCGCTTCCAGGCTTGCTGTATTTCATCGTAAGTGGTTGTCAAAGATCGTCTTCTTCCGCTGAATTCCAGGTTTGTCTAGGTCCGCATCTATTATCCGTTAGCCGTGCTCAGATCACTGGTTCTGCTCTACGTTTGCACAATAGGAGCATTGCCGCATAAGAGGGCAACTCGACCTCTTCGTTCAAGTAGGGTCCAAATTGCCTTTCTGCAAGTCGAAATTGGGGTGCGTCTTTGACTCGGACCCTCATTTCTCCGTGAAACGCGAGGGAGTCTCTGAATGGGTCAAACTCGTCAAGTCTCTCTCTGGGGACCTGCATAGTCAATAGTCCTGTGTGTCCGTTTAGTGTGCCGGGAAGCCGGATTAGTCTGTGCACGTCTGTCGTTACTACTGTGTCGATCTTGGCGGATCTTCTATCGACCGCTTTCACCGAAAGATTCTTCCAGGTCGAGAGGCCGAATCCTTTGACTGAGCTCCAGAAAGGTCTCTTGAAAAATTCGTCTCGATCTTGGGTCTTGATCGTCTTGACTTGGGCTGGCGACAATCCTAACCGTTCTCCTTCCTCGCTCAAGACATCGTAGATTCCCTCAACCATTCTTCCCCGCCAGCCTGGTTGACCTAGTTGAGGGCCCTCGATGACCTTTACCCCTCCCACGTTCACCTCGTTCAACTCGTGTAATTGAGGGTCCAAGGCTTGACCTAGGACATAGCTCGCTATCTCCCTCCGCTCTTCCTCGCCCATCACTTGAAGCTGGGTCGAGTACACATGTACGTGGTATCCTCGGTGGCCCGAGAAGAATATGCGAAGGTTCGAAGGTTCAACTCCGAGATCAGAATACAATATCTCAAGAAGCTTCGTAGTCTCCTCTTTCGCCTGTCGCAGACATTGGTCACATAGCCAAGTCTGTTCCTCCATCCGATCGTTCTTGCATTTTGGACAAATCCTTGGGGCTCCGCCATTACCGACCGTTCCACACGCCTTGCACTTCCACTTGTCATGACTAGGTTTACAGGGAGTATCGAGGTGATCTGCGTCGATGTCGAAGACTAGATCGGCTCCTTTCCAGCCTTTCTCCTCCATGGCTGCCGTGGGTTCTTGGTAGTAGGCTGTTGAGAAGTATGTGTGGGCGGGAATTAGATCGCGGATCGCTCCCAAGAGAACGCTTGGATCTCGGAAGGCTCTGTGTCTTACCATGAATTTTTCCTTGAAAAGAAGGAAGCCGTACTCTCTCTCCTCGGGATGAGGCGGTAGGTAGAATTCCTTGCTAAGGCTCAGATAATATTCTTGGAATTTCCGGCGAATGAGTTGTTCAGTTGGGTTCGCGTTTTGGACCCTTGTTGGTAAGGGTTCGTGATTTTGACTTGTAGTAGCTGAGGGGGTTCCTGATTGTTTCACAGATCTCATCTGGTTTGTAGCAGACACCGTGGGTCTTTAGTGTGCTGCACATAGGACAGGTATATTTGGTCCGGCCTCCCCGTTTTCCGCCGATGTGTTCGACCTGGTAGCGAGTCATTCTCTCTGAAAAGTCCGTTGCGGGCTTGAACAATCTGACAACGTCTTCTTCTCCTGTTCCGATGTTGAGAAGGAAGGAGGCTAGTGTGAACCTGCCCATGTGTTGAACGTTCTTTCCTTCGTCGAGACTGTCTATTAGGTGACGGACGCAGGGCGGCATTGCCTCGGGCAGTGGTACCCGTGGAAGTTCATATTTCGTCGGTAGGCCCAGCCATTTGACGACTAGGCCTCTTGCCCTCTCCACCCTAGATCCTAGGAGTCTCGGTACCTCGTCAGGGGTCCGGCCCGATCTTTCCAGAATCTTCGTTCTCACTTCCTCCTCCATCAAGCGGGCTGCCTCGTCGCGTGTAATGTAGACAAACCCGTGGTCGAGGACTCTGTTGGGTAGATTCCATCGTGGTTCTCGGAGATGGACGGAGTTGTGAAGGAAGTTCGGTAGGCTAAGGGCGAAGTCGTAGAATCTCTTTCCCAGCTTGACATCGAGCCGCTTAAGTTTCCACATGAAAGTTGTGGAGGCTATGTACTCTAGTTTTTCAGGGTCTTCCTGTCTGAGTAGTTCGTAGGCTCTCTTCGATTCCGCTAGAGCGAACCTTCTACGAGCTCTCTCCTCTCCGACAAGACTGAGGATTAGGTTCGATATGGGGAAGGAGAGTATTTCCGCATTCTCGTTCGTGATATTTCCCGAGACTCTGCCCTTTGAGAGTGCTTCCTCTAGCCGTCCCTCGGCCCGATCCAGTACAGGGCTGAACTCTGGCGCCGATAGCTCCTCTATGGAGAGACCTAGTTCTCGCACGTATTCGGAAGCTTCTGATAGGAAGGGGTACTTTGCTAGGTCAGCCTTTGTTAGCATGCGGTCTTATTCTTGTTCTATTCTGGGGGCGAGATAGTAAAGAAGTCTGCCTTGCTGTGGCATTTCGAACTCCACCTTGATGGGCATGTTAGTGGAGAATTCGAGCGAAGCAACCTCTGAAGCGCCTGATCCTGCTCTTATGATTTCTCCAAGATAATTCAGATTGTATGTTGCTCTACACGCTTCTTTAGCGTCGAGCTCCAATATCGCATCGCTTCCTTTGTCCATCTCGATTATGGCGCTGCTTAGCTCGCCGGTTGCTCTTACTATGAATTTCTCGGGACTTACTTCTAGCTTCACATTGTCGCTTATGGATTGCGCGTCGTCGATAATGTCTCGAAGGCTGACGGCTGTTATCTTTACTCTGGCATTGAACGGTACTTTCGGAGTGGGCACTTCTTCCGTTGACGGATCGAGGGTAGGGGTGATGAACTTCCGTACAATCTTGTCCTTTAGGGTAATGTTGAGTTTCTTGTTCGCATCGTCATAGACGATTTCCACAGACTCGTCGCTTCGGGTTCTCTTGAGGAGCTTGAGGAGGTTCGAAACGCTTAATCGAAGTTTTGTCGGGGTATTGCACTCGTACGTATCGAAGGCGGCTTTGGGCCATTCAAAGTCAACCATGGCGATGTGGGAGGGGTCCATTGAACGGAGCTTGATGCCTTCTGGAGTTGCGTTGAAGTCAGCCTCTTCGATGAGGCTTGATATGGCGCCGATGAGGTTCCGAAATAATCGGGCGTCGTTCATGGTAGCTTTGAACAAGGGGGCTTTTACCGTTGCTTCTTTTTTCCCGGTTGTTTCCGCTAAAGAGCTTTCCAACATTTGGTCTAGCTATTCTCCCGCCAGGTTGCCCCGCAGTTGGTGCATCTGAAGAACTGCGTGGACGATTCGTCTGCACCCCTCGTCTGGACGAGCCAATAAAAGGCTTCGTGATTACTGCACTTTGGACAATCAGCTTTCGTTTTGGGAAGCGTTCGGATCTTTTGCTCTTCCTTGCCTAGAACGATTATGTTCTCTCGTTCGTGGGAGAGCCGGTTAATCACCTTGTCACCTCGGCTACTCGTATAGCCACACTTTACGCATGCCATGAACACTTTCTTCTCCTGCTTAGAGGGAAGAAGAGTGGTACCGCATTTGGGACAAAACTGCAAAAACTGGTCAGCCCAAAACGAAAGCTGTCCCGCGAATTTATCCTTTATCTCATGGGGGCCCTCTGGGCACTCCTTGTTTGGCTAACAAATGAGCAATCCTCACGGGCTCTGGAAGCTTTTCAATTGTCCAGGAAACGGAAAAAATCTTCCCAAAGGCGGGCGATTCAAGCCGGGTTTTGACCCATATTCGACCTAGCTTCCCTTGGAAGACTCTGTAGCTTCTACCATGACGAGGTCTCCCTTTAGAGATCGCTATTGTTGGTAGCTTGGTTACTCTCTCTAACAATTTAGGATCCAGTTGGTCCTTTGGATCGTGCAGCGTCATGGCTCGGAGCTCGGGAAAATACTTTAACTCAATAATTCTCTCGGCGCAATTCCTGGCAGGCTCGTTTTGGGCGTGCGGGAAAGACACCACACCGTCCAGATAGAGCCCGCCGCGTACAATGACACCGACGACCGAGCGAGGATTACACGTGTCAAGTCCGAGTGTACGAATCTCCTTCTTTACCTGTCCGATGGGACGTCTCATTTCTGCAGCCTTGAAAGCGCTAACTCGCTGAGTCTAGCGAAGTTATTTGCTGGTGTGAGGCTTTCGAGTTTCAGGCAAGCCAATATTTCGTCAAGGGTCAATTGCTTCTTTAACCATGAATGACCTATCAAGGCCTCAAGTCCGTTTGCTACCTCCCCGCGGCCGACACGTCTGGGCAAATGCTTTCTGAGTCCAGCTTTGACTGCGGCTTCTGCCAGGACCTTGTCTGGAACTCTCCTTCCTAGTGGTTTGCCAATCGTTTCTGTTAGAGCAAGAGAATATGCAAAGTTCAACAAAGCGTCGCCGAATTGAGCGAGTTCTTTGCTCGTTAGAATTCTTGCGAGGCTCTCGTCATTCTGTGGATCGACCTCCAGTACAGATCCCTTGCCGTAGGGATACGAAGAGACTGGGCTATTTGTAGACCATGGTCGGTAGAAGTTCTAGCGAGCTAAGTATTCGATCGGCTCCTGCCTTTTCCAGCTCTTGTCCGGTGAAAAATCCTTGAGGGAGGCCTATCGTCTTGGCTCCGGCTTCTCTTCCGCCCATCATGTCCACTGGCTCGTCTCCTACAACGAAGCATTCGTCCGGTTGGACGTGTAGCTCCTCCATTGCCTTGAGGAACGGTCGGGGTGATGGTTTGAATTCCAGTACGTCATCTGGTGTTATCACCGATGGAAAATATTCCTTAAGCTTCCAAACGTCGAGTCGTCTAAGAATCCGGGACTTTCGGACAAAGGTGACTATTCCCATTCGACAGCCGCGATTGGTGAACTCTTTTAGTAATTCGACGAGTTTCTTGTCCGGTCCTGTCTGGTCCATTCGAGTGTCGAGTCTTTCGAAGAATCTCGTTCTAACCTCTTCCTCTGGAAGGTTGATTCCCCGGTCTTTGGCCAGGGCCGCTGCGATGCTGCTGATTCTTATGGTGCCTTTTGCATTTCCTCCGTTCTCGATCATTCTTCGCGCCATTTCTAGTGCATCGTGGGGTGTGATTGTGATCTTGAAATCGGAGAGGGTTCCTTCTATGATTGATATCCAGAGCCTCCAGTCGCCGTATAGTGTGCCGTCGAAGTCGAAGAGGAGCCCGGTGGCCAGGTTGGCCTGCTCCCTTCTAGTTCTCGTTCTTGACTGCTGAGCTGAATTTCTGGACGAATTCTTCCGTGTCGGCGCGAATCTTCTTTGAAGCTCGTTCGAGAGCTTTCTCAGGCTGGGCTTCGCCTTTTACTCTCACTGTGATGATTGATTGTCTGAAGAGTGGATGGGGTTGGTCGTAGCCGGCCCAATCGACTGTCTTGTCCTCGAGGAGAGTCTCTTGCATGAGATTTCCAAAAGTGTGCCCTTCTCCTTCGACCTCTACCTTCAACAGCCCCTTTGTCCTTTTCAGAACGTTTACTTTCAATTTGTAGCACTCGCTTCTGAACGGAAATCCTCTGCCAACCGCCGTCTTTCAACGTTTCTGCAGACGCTGCAGCGGAGTATGTGGCCTGAGAGAACCAGTTCGTTTCCGCATTTTGAGCAGTAGGCCTTCGTAACGCCTAGGTCTCGTCCGACAGTGGTAAGTTTTGCGATCCTCTGGCTAGTGTCTATGACCTTAGCTCTGATGATGTCGTTGGGCTTGACAACATCCCACATCGATCTTTCGAAACGTGGGCTGGAGTTGGAGACATGGAGCATCCCGGTGAAGGGAAGCGCCATCTTCTTCCCATCGACGACGATCATGTTGATGATGGCCATCTTCTCCTGAACCTTCTCAACTATTCCGACAACCGTGGAACCTTCTTCCGGGACGACCACAAGACCTGTCGCAGTTTTTACACTGACTATGTGTCTCTTGGGATCTATGGAGGCGACGCCGGTCTGTGATGAGTAGACTATTCCGCCTACTTCCACTGTTCCCCGTCCGGGGTCGAACTCTTCTACTACGCCTAGTTTCTCGCCAGGGACCACGAAGGTGCCATCGAGTTTGTTGATCATATTTTCTGTCCACACTCGGGACAGAACTTGGCCCCCACTGTAACTGGTTTTCCGCAGTTGGGGCATGGGGTGGTTGCTGCTTGGGGCGGTGTCATTGTGTTACCGCAGTTCGGGCAGAATCTTGCTCCCTGTTGGACCTGGTTGCCGCATTTCGGACACGAGACAAAGGCGACCTGTGCTTGCGGTTGCATCATGGGCTGTTGCATTTGCGCACCCATTACTTGGGGAATGAGAACCATTCCGGCACCGAGGCCTGCACCTCCTCCTTGTGAGGCGCCTAGGCTCGCGCCAATGTCCTTGGCCGTTTCCATGCGCAGCACGTCTGAGGTAGCGGCTCGTTGTTTGATCCAGAAGAGGCGGTCTCTGAACTGGTCCGATGTGTCGATTCCTTCGAATTTAAAGTCTACAAGATCTGTTCCAAGCCGGTTCAAAGAGTCGTTGATATTGACCTTGACATCAGTCGAGGCCTTGTCCAGTTGTGTGAATGCTGTGGTGAGATCGTACTTTGACATTACGTCGATGACTCGCTCGTTGATGAAGCCTCTGATGAAATCGTCAACCTGGCCAGTATTGTAGGCGCCCTGGCCTCCCACGACTTCGTTGACAAAAAGATTTGGATCTTTGATTCTGAACCATGCGGTTCCGTGAACCATAAGAGGTGCAAGCTCGGTCGTCTGAGCCTTAGCTCCCCATTTGCCAGCGAACTGTTTGGTCGAGACGTAGATGACGATAGCTGTGAACGGGTTCTTTCCCCCGAAGAATATCCCATAGGCCTTCGAGATCAGCGGAAGATTGAGTGTGGTTAGGGTGTGTCGTCCGGGTGGAAAGACGTCGTAGGCTTTTCCGTCACGGAGGAAGACTGCGGCCTCGAATTCGTGGACTACGAGTTGGGCGCCTGTGATTATCTGCTCAACTGGGTATCGCCAGACGACGTCGTCAGGTCCGGCGTTAGTCCACTCTATTACTTGGGGCATCTTCTTACTGTACTCCTACTATTATCTGCTTTCGGCCATTATACGCATTCTCTAGGGCATCGACGGCTTTCATGGCGTCTCCGACCTTGCCCTTGGCTTCTGGGAGCCTGTTGTTGTCCACTGAGTCCTTGAGTGCTTGTATGGAGGTGGTGACGTTGTCTGCCATTTGTATGAGCTGCATGTCATAGCCGATCATCCGATCCAGATCGGGTTCTTTGACCTTGGTTACGTCGAAGAAGCCGGCGTAGCCGTATTCTGAATGGTTGATTCGTTCCATGACTCTGTCGAGGCGGGCGAGGAGATGGTCAGTGTCGTCCCAAGAGTCGTTTGCTCCTTGATTGACTAGGGAGCGGTAGGTGTCTTTGGCCTGGGATTCGGCGTCGGATAGTTTCTGGTAGATCTGGTTTCTGATGAGCTTGTCTGACTCTCGCCTCAGCTCCTTCTCCTTGTACCCGTGAAACCCAGGTATCGCCAGCTCGATCTTTTCCTGGAGACTCGTCTGGGATTTGGCACGGTCAAAATATGGATTAGCTGTCGAACTCAAACTTCGACCCTTTTTGTCGTCAAAGGCGAATTCTCGTCTGACTCCCTATTAAGGGTGTCAAAACCCAACAGTCACAAAAATCGTAACTAGGCCATCTTTCTCGGCTACTCGGCCGGGTTCAGCCTGAACGACATGTGGGCTCGATCGGATTAACATCATTCCTATCTGCCGAAGACTCCAAATGATCGAGTTAGAGCATCCTCCTAGGTCTAGGTTGTCGGAAGAACGGTTACAGAACGACTATGTTCACTGACACTGTTCGGCACATCAACGAAAGATGAAGACGATCAAGCAAGATGAGTCTATTTCACGGAGCAGGTTCGTCGACTGCCCCGTCTGCAAGAATCACACTCTGAAGCTGAAACGGACGGTGCAGGTCGGCCGGTGCAAGAACTGTAGCGAATCCTACAAGATCATTGTCCTCTACGTCAAGACCGGACGAAAAGCTAAACCTCCGGCCGCAAACACACCTCAGAACGAGACGAAATCTCAACCAACTG
>VBBB01000147.1:0-9760 GCA_005882955.1 Candidatus Bathyarchaeota archaeon
CGAGCCGAGACTCGTATCGAGAATGAGATGATAGATTGAGCGATCCTCAACCTGAAACCCGTAATGCCGAAGATATCTTTCTCGCTGAACAGATTCTCTCTGTTCAGTCTGCGCTCGAGCCTCTTTGATGCTTACCTTGTCCCGCTTGGAAATTCGTTCCAAACGGACGTCCTCGGGAGCCGTGAGATAGATTCGTAAATCCGATCTGTCTTTCAGAATCCAGCCGGCGAGTTGACCGTCAATGACAACATTACCCTTGTTGGCTTCTGCCACAGTTCGTTCATCAACCAGTTTGTCAATGGAAGGTTCTTCCAGAGCTTTCTCGCCTAATTCTTCAAGAGAGATCTTCCTCTCTTTCGCGATTCGTCGAAAGACGGTGCCTGCCGAAACGTGCCGGATGCGTAAGGCATCGGCCAGTTGGGCTGCATACGTTGACTTGCCTGTGCCGTGCGGCCCACTGACGGTAATGATCATGTTGAAACGCTGGAAGAACGGACGAGGGCTCGAACCTGCGTCGAGAGACAGTTCGGGCACAATACCCCTCCATACGGCCTTGATGGAGCGCGAGCGCTCCTCGAGTATCTCAGGGGCTTAGAAGTTGGGACCCCATGTAGCTCCTTTCCACAGCGGGAACACTGTGCCTTCGCTGGGGCTCTTGGTTCAAAATGCAATGTTCTCCTCCCTGACGGTAACCTCACAGGCAACCTTCTTCGGCCGTGAGTCCTCTGATGCGGGTTTGTCATTTTGTGTCTCCCGTTGTCGGTGCCATCGAGAACGCAGCTGAGACACCGAAGATTCGCGACAGCGGGACGCTGATTGTGAATGAGCAGACGAGGTACCAGAAGAAGAGAGGCAATCCGGCCGCGACTCCAGTGCCGATGATTGTGGCGAAGGGAAACAAGAAGGGGGCGTAGGCCGTGTATGGAGTTGATGATAGGGCGTAGCCTAGCACTGCGTAAATCAGATAGAACGGGACGATCGTGATCGGATACGTTTTCAGCTGCTCAAGTGTAGCTCTAGAGCTCATTTTCATGACCGCCGATTGCCGCTTCATCAGTTTGTCCAGCTGCTTTTCGTCTCCGTCTTTGCGGGCTTTTCTTACGGCGTTCATCCAGTTCATATATTCTCGTCTGTAGCTTGCGACCATCTTGTAGTTCACCAGAAACCGGTTGGCCATCATAGCTATTAGAGAGAGGAGAAGCGCGGCGCCGAGCACGATGAATGCGGACAATGGTGCGCAAGAGGGTGCTTGGCCGGTCGCCGGGTCGATCAAATGTTTAGGGTTGCAGATGTCTTGCACCGGACCGCCGAGGAAGTGGATGATATCGTCTATGAAGCTCAAGCTAGCTACGCTTCTCGATAATCTTTAGGAGTTCCTCAGCCGATTGTCGCTGCTGGCCAGTTTGGTTCTGCAATATCTGAATCGGAACCCCAGCAAGGACAGCTATTGCGCTCGCCATATTCCTCGACCATTGCAGATCCGCCTTGGCATCTTCCAGGTTCTGACTGTCACGGTAGCGCGTGGTGTCGGCGGCTCTTCTTCGAGCGACCTCTGCAGGATCTGCTTCTATCAATATGATCATACTGGGATCTAAGGCATCGAGCACCTTTCGTGGGGTCCCCGGCCATATGCCGTCGTTGGTTCTGACGAACATATGAGTGTCGACGACCAGGGTGGAGTTTCCTGGGGTCTTTGAAATCGTTCGGGCGGCTTCTTCCTGTATCTTAGCTTGGAGGGAAATGTCCTCCTTGCGCATGTGGTCCCTGTGAATCTCTACCCCGCGGTTTTTGAAGAGTTCGTTCATGACGTTTCCAAAATTTATGATTTTCAAAGGAACCTTCCTTTCCGTGGCCACAGCCTCTAGCTCTTGGAGGATTGTTGTCTTCCCGACCCCGGGTACACCGGCGACTATGATTGTTGCCTGCAAGGCTTGGCCTCTCACTATCCCAAGAGGCCTTTGGTTCCCGGGTATATCTCGGTAATTCTTTCTTTTACAAGAATTTCATAGTATTGCTGTATAATGCCTACGGTGAGCAGGATTCCTGTTCCCGTGCCGAAGGCGCCGAGGAAGTCTGCACTGGCAGCTATTACTCCGATTGTGATTCCGCCTATCACCGTAACCGCAGGGATATATCTGTCAAGAATTTGTCTGATGGTTGAGCCGGATCTTCTGAATCCTTCTATCTGCATTCCAGAGTCGATGAGTTGTTTGGAAACGGTTTTCGAGTCCATTCCTCCCACTTCGACCCATGTTACGGCGAAGAATACGCAGGCAAGTACGAAGATGAGCATGTAGACCCCCGCTCTTATGGGATCGCCAAGCACAACTCCTAGCGAGCGTGGGGCGAACGTGTAGTAGGCTAGGCCCTTGATTGGGATTAGTTGTCCGGTCTGGGTTTGTTGTTGGTAGCATCCGGGGACTAAGCTTAGCCAGAAGTTTATTCCTGTGGTAGAACAGGTAGGGTTGTATCTGTTGAAGATGAGTTGGCCGATGAAGAATATGTTTCCGAATAGGGCTGCTGCGAAGATTACGGGTATGTTTGATACGTAGAAGAATTTGATGGGGAATCGGCCTCGGAATCCTCGATATCTAGCGTAGGAGACTGGTACTTCGACTCGCAGCCCGTTGAGGTAGATGACGATTAGAAACACTGCTATTGTTGTGATGAATCCGAGCATGTCTGGTAGATTGCCGCCTCTGTAGAGTGCGGCTTGCCATGATGTGAAACTGAATGGACTGGCGATTACTGGTCCCAGGGATTGGAAGAAGGCAATTATTCCTCCCAGGTATTTTCCGTCGGAGACGGGGGAGATGGGTCCGAGGCTGCTCCAGACTATTTGGAGGCATACGCCTGCCGCGATGAAGAGGCTGATTCCACTTCCAAAGCCCCATTTCTTCTGGAGCATTTCGTCTAGGAGGATTATGACTATTCCAGCGAAGATTAGTTGCACTAGGATGAAGAACTCATTCTGTAGGCTGGGCGGGATCGGTTGTCCCGCGGAATTGGTGACGTTGTAAGCTCCTCCGAGTAGGAAGGCGAGTCCTTCGAACAGAGTCATGAACACGGAGAGGACTTTGCTGGCTCCGGTGAAGAGTGCCCTGTCGCCTGGGTTGCTAAAGTCGACGTTGATCATTTTGGAGCCGGATAGGACTTGGAGTATGAGTCCTGCTGTGACTATTGGTCCGATTCCGAGTTCGACGAGTGTGCCTCGCTGGCTGGCGAAGATGACTCGTAGGGGTCCGAAGGGATCGTTGACTCCTCCGGTGTGTGGGACGCCGTAGATCGGGGTCTCGGCCATTATGAGATAGATTACGAGTGCTAGAGCGGTCCAGATGAGCTTCTCTGTGAATCCGACCTCTCGATCAGGGGGGCGGACGCTGGGGAGTACGCGGGTTAGGGGTCTGAAGATTTCGATGAAGCGGACCGTTTGGGATCAGCCTTCTTTACTGGCTTCGGCGGGTTTGGGGAGTATTATTTCGCCGCCTGCCTGGGATATCTTGCTGGCTGCTTTTTCGGTGCACTGTGCGACGATGATTCTGAGGGGTTGTGTGACTCTTCCGTTCCCCAGCAGCTTGGTGTAGCCTATTTGGCCGAGGTCAACTTCTATCCGGTTTCCGGCGGGTTTTGTCTTGCCCTGTTCGGATAGTGTCTGGAGGTTCTGGGTTAGCTGGTCTATGTTGATTGTTCGTTGGTGTTTTGGGTTGATGGGTGTGAAGCCTGTCTTTCCGATCTCCCAGCCGTAGCGTATGACGCTGCTCCAGCGGTGGCGTTTCCAGCCGGCGTTGCCGTGTCCGCCTTGCATTCCACTGTCGCGGTGTTGTCCGGATCGTCCCCAGCCGTGGCACCGGCTACCGCGTAACCGTCTTGTTTTTCTTCGCCGGGTGGCCATGGGACATTTTTCCTGTATGGTTGGATAAGTAGGGGTTTGTGTGGGGTTCCCGGGCGGGGTTCAATTAAACATTGCCCGGTTTTGATGGAATTGGTTGATTGGCGAAAGCCAATTAGGGCCTTGTCTTGGACGCTGTTCTTGCGGGAGCGGGCCTGGTGTTTGCGGGAGTCCGCCTTTGCTAATGGGCGGCTCGTGTTGCCAAGCCAGGTCAAAGAGACCCCGTCGACTGTAAGGGTCTTGGACGCGCAGGCCTGAGGCGCCTGTCCCGTAGGGGTTCGTGGGTTCAAATCCCACCTCCCGCACCATACAGTTCTAGCCTGTAAAGTGTGAAGGAGTTTTTTGATTCGGCATACTCTCCGGGGGGTCGAGAAATAGTTAGTAGAAAAAAGAAAGATAAGATCTGGCAAGGAAGGTTCTAGAGCTCGAGGATGAAGAAGAGAAAAATTCGGCGGTGAACGCGGATCTGTGTCGCGAGACTCGCCCGCATACCCTTTTTCCTTCTACGCGCCTGCTGACTGGGTCTTAACAGGGTCTTATCGTCACGCCTTATCGCGCAAAGCTGTTGTCCAGTCGATCTTGCCACTGTTAAGGACCCTCAGTTGATTTCTAGCCGTTCTCCTAGGGACTATCAGGGCGTTAACGCTAGTCTGCGTTCATGGGGACATGGATAGAGGTGGCTGTTCGGTGGGTTTCGAGCTAAGGAATTAAGCGCAGGGTCAGCGGCTGGAATCTCTTATGCGACCCTGCACTCTTGGATTCTCGGATCCGGGGCTGTTTTTCAGACTTGAAGAACTAGACGGGCATTGTTATGGGGAAGGGTCCTTTGTGCCGGAACAGGTTCGGGCCGAACCGCGCTGAGACCCGATTCCTACTTACAAGGTCGTCGGATCTAATACTGGACCGTCTAGATCCAGCTTACTGCTTCAGGCTGGGGCGGGATCGTATTACGATCTCTCTCGCAGCTTCCACCTGTCGCGGGTATTCCTTTCCTCGCCCGGAGAGTTTCTTGTCAGCCTTGTGAGCGTCCAGCTTGGCGACGACATAGTCGACAGCCTTGTGAATATCGAACTGTTTGCAGCTGAAGACGTCGACGAAGGCCGTGTTTCTGTCGGGGAAGGTGTGAATGCTGATGTGGCTTTCAGCGATTATGACGAATCCGCTGACTCCCCATTCAGAAGGATTATCGCCGGGGCGATAGATGAAAGTGTAGGGCGGGGTGATCTTGTGCATCCCGATAACGTCGGGAAGCTCGTCTAAGAGATCATAGATGTGGGAGAGGTCGGAGAGCTTCCGACGATCACACTCCGACAAATCAAGCGTAAGATGTGGTCCAAACATTTCTGGAAGATTTTCTAGTCCGAATTTTCCGGATGATAACAATCAACGGTCAACGCGTATTTAAGAATTGTTTGCGCGCAGATCGATCGCAACAGTAATTTTTTCGCGCAAGAAATTTTTCAGTGAACGGAGAAAATTCTCTCTCCACGAACTTTTTCACCGAAAAAACGATCATCCGGTCGCTTGCGAGCAATAAATCGTAGATAAAAATTCCGCAGACAACTCCAGAATCCCACAACGAAATGTCCGCTGAGGTTGGAATGAGACAAACACACATAGTTGTAGCAAAGTTGGTGCTGCCGGGGTTCCTCCGCGTCTCGTGTACAACAAATTTGCTCGTCACTCAGACAATTTTGATGTGCGAGTTGTCGATCGCTCCGACTCTTGGGACTCTGAACTCGTGGAGCGGCTTGAACATCTGACCAATGTTTGCTCGCTTCGACCTTGAAACCAACTGTGGACGACGGGGATAACTCATCGACTTAGCGACTCAGCCTCTAACACACGGGTTTGAAGACAGCCAACAAGGCCAAGAGGGATCTGCAAAGTGGAAACGTTAAATTACGCGATAGAACGGGCCGATTGTTAGTCTCACAGTGAAATTATGTCCCGAGAGTTCAGGCTCATCCTCCGCTTCATGGGAACCGACATAGACGGGACCAAGAAAGTAGCCTATGGGCTCGGCAAGATACGAGGCGTAGGACCCAATCTAGCCTTTGCAGTCGTCAAAGCGGCAAAGATCAACCCGGAAGCCCGTATGGGAGCCCTCTCAGACGGCGACTTGTCGAGGGTGGAAGACGTCATCAAAGACCCTCTGAAACACGGCATACCTCCTCGAATGGTCAATCGACGTAAGGATATCGAAACTGGTCGAGATATGCATCTTGTCGGGGCTGATTTGGCTCTCAAGATCAAATCTGACATTGACCTGATGAAAGATATCCAGAGCTGGAAAGGAATCCGACACTCTCTGGGACTAAAGGTCCGGGGCCAGAGAACAAGAACGACAGGAAGATCAGGGAAGGCGGTTGGGGTGAAGAAGAAGGTTCTCATGGAGGCAGCTAGAGCGGCCGGAAAGAAGGAGAAGGAAGAGGAGAAAAAGTAGTCTAGGGTAATGCCATGGGAGACCCGCGAAAACCAAGAAAAGCGTACCAGACCCCTCGCCACCCATGGCGAAAAGACCAACTCGAAGAAGAACTCCACCTAGTAGGAGAATACGGCTTACGAAACAAGAGAGAACTACGCGGCCACGAGACCGAGCTGTCGCAGATCAGAGGAATCGCCAGAACATTGCTCGGAGCGGAGGAAGAGGAACGGGGTCCGCTTGAACGCCAATACCTGACTCGGCTGGCAAGACTCGGGATTCTTCCGGAATCAGCAACTGTCGACAATATTCTTGATCTGAACGTTAAAGATCTAATGGAACGCAGACTACAAACAATAGTGCACCGAACGGGTCTCGCGAAGTCTATCCACCAGGCTCGCCAGTTCGTCATTCATGGTCACATCAGTGTCGCCGGCGACATTGTCTCCGTGCCAAGTTATGTTGTTCAGCGCGAACAAGAGTCAAGAATAGCTTTCCACGCCCGAAGTCCCTTGAGCAATGCTCAACACCCTGCCAGAGCAGCTCCCACAGGTAAGAGAGTCTCCCGGATCATAGAGGAAGTAGCCGCACCCACTGCTCCAATTCTTCCAGAAGTCTCGCCTGAAGTTAAGGAAGAAGTTCTTGCCGAACAACCTCTCGTAATTCCTGAAGTCGAGGAAGAAGAAGCGCCCGCGGAGCAGGGAGAAGAGAAAGAGACGCAACCTGCTTAAACCCCCTTCTTCGGTAAGAAACACACCCGATACCAATGGTCGTCTCAACCGCCATTCTCCTAATCGTAGGAGGAATCTGCGCGGCTGCACCCTTGTTCAAAAGAGTCTCGAAAGGCTTAGAGAAGGGTCTGGTCATTCTGGGCCTTGCGGTAGGAATTGCAATAATCATCGTTGCGATAGACTTGGCGCTTGGACTGGGCATCCTATCCGGCATTTTCGGAATAGGATTTGCGCCGGAGTCGACTTCGAATCCCTACCTCAAGTACTACTTGGTTGTCATGGCTGTTCTCGGAATACTCCTCTTCTCTCGCCCGCTCCGCAACGTACGCTGGGCGTCTTTGATAGCCCTCGGGATCGGTATCCTCGCAGCCGCCTATCTTCATGTAGCGTTCTCTGTCTCTAGCACGGTTATCTTGGGCATAGTTTTCATAGTTACCATTCTGATCGTCTACACACTCCTTAGATTCGTCGAGGATATCCTTGAGTTCATTGGAACAGTACTTGCCTTTCCACCCGTCGCGATCGTGATCGGGCTCGTAAGCATCTACTTTGGAATCATAACCTTCGCGACCTGAATCCTAGTTCTGCACTGGACCTCGCAACACAACTAGATCAGTTTGCAAGGCTCCAGAATCTGAATGAACGACGAAGCCGGAAGAAATATGACCCTTCAGCTTGACTTTTAGCGTTAAGGATCGCGTTTTCAGCGAATGCAAATGTTGAAGAATCAGATGTTGACATAGATTTTCGTGAACAGCTTTAAATAAAGTCCGGCCGGTCGGGGCTGGACACTTCGCGTTGGAAGCATGATAACTAGATGGACATAAAACTCCTCACCAAGGAACAGGACACTATCCGTTTTGTCCTGTCCGATGTTTCGCCAGCATTCGCCAACGCGCTCCGACGCATAATCCTCGCCGAGGTCCCCGTGATGGCGATTGAAGACGTCATGATTCTCGAGAACAGCTCGGTAATGTATGATGAGATTCTGGCCCACCGTCTAGGGCTCATCCCGATCACAACTGATCAGAGTTACAATCTTCCCGAGGAATGCACCTGCAAGAGCGAACTAGGTTGCGAAAAGTGTAGAGCATCGCTCTCGCTAGAGGTCGAAGCCTCGGACCCCGTTGAGGTTGTCTACACCTCTAATCTGAAACCAGAGAACCCCGAAGTGAAGCCTGTTTCGGACAAGGTGCCGATCGTCAAGCTCGCCCAAGGCCAGAGAATCAAGCTTGAAGCATACGCGCGGCTTGGAAGAGGAAGAGACCATGCAAAGTGGCAGCCCGCATCCGCCTGCACCTATAGCTACGATGCGAAAGCGAAGACCTTCAATTTTCTAGTCGAATCAACCGGGACCCTGCCGCCGGAGAAGTTGGTTCTTGACGCTGCTCGGCTCATCAGCGCCAAAACCTTGGGGTTCGAGGAAGGGCTCGGAGGAATTTCTGAAAAGTGAAAAAAACAGTAGCTGTCGCGCAGCCCGAGGAGATTGTTGACGCTTCCAATCTCATCCTGGGAAGAATGGCTAGTTACGTGGCCAAGAAGGCTCTTGACGGAAAGAGCATGGTGGTCATCAACGCAGAACGCGCAGTCATTTCCGGAACCAAAGAGCGAGTCGTCGCTAGGGCTAAGCTGAAACTAAAGACTCGAACGCTTGGAAACCTAGAAAAAAGCCCGACCCATCCTCGAAAGCCTGACGGTTACGTCCGAAGAGTCATACGAGGAATGTTGCCTTGGAAGAAAACGGGAGGCAAGGACGCTTTCCATCGAGTCAAGGTCTACATCGGGACTCCTAGCGAATATCAGGATCGTCCAGCGACCAGAATCGCTGACGCTGACGCGTCAAGACTGAGGGTTCCTTACATCACCATCGCCCAGTTATCCGGTGAGATTGGAGGCTATCCACAGTGAGCGAGAAGAAGAAACTCTCACTTGAAACAGGCAAGAGGAAAACTGCCATAGCGAGAGCAGTAATGAGACCTGGGAAAGGACGCATTTACATCAATGATCAATCGCTCGATCACATGTATCCAGAAGTTGCAAGAATGAAGATCGAGGAGCCGTTGTTGATCGCCGGGGATAGGTCGAAGGGTGTCGATATCAGAGTCAGCATCGAGGGTGGCGGAGTGATGGCTCAGGCAGAAGCTGCACGCATAGCAATAGCCCGAGCGTTGGCAGGCTGGACGAAGGGTACTGAGTTGAGAAAGACCTTCCTCGCCTACGATAGAGTCATGATAGCTGGAGACCAGAGAGTCACCGAGCCGAAAAAGTTCGGTGGACCAAGCGCACGACGAAGAAAACAAAAATCGTACAGGTAATGGTTGACCTATGATAATACCGGTAAGATGCTTCACCTGTGGGAAACAGATCGCCGACAAGTGGGAAACCTTCAACCAGAGGGTAAGAGCAGGAGACAAGCCTCAGAAAGTCCTCGACGAACTAGGAATCAGGCGATACTGCTGTAGACGGATGCTCATAACTCATGTCGAGTTAATTAGGGTCTTGGTCGCATGGAGAGCCAAGACTTTGAGGATAGAGAAGCAATCCCTCGAGCGGAGAACCTTCTCCTCTCACTGGAAGAGCTCTTGGCCGCCGGTCTCCACATTGGGACCCGGATCAAGACGGTGGATATGGAAAAGTACATTTTCCGAGTCCGGCCCGACGGGCTCTTCATACTAAACATTGGAGAGACGAACGAAAAAATCCGAGTGGCCGCCA